>NZ_JBEZIQ010000004.1:84345-281672 GCF_040651155.1 Kitasatospora sp. NPDC048545 | reverse complement strand
ACGGAGTCGGCCTCGCTGGAGACCTGGCCCTTGCGGGCGCGCTCGGCGGAGTCGGCGATCACGCTGGCCTTCTTGCGGCGCACGTCGCGCAGCGCCGAGTCGAGGTCCTGCGGCTCGTACGCGAGGGAGACGGTGCGGCGCACGCCGGAGGCGAACATGACCTGGTGCAGGAAGCCCGGGTTGACCTGCGTCCTGGGCCAGTTCTCCACCCAGTAGGTGGTGTGGTGGGCGGAGTCGGTGGAGATGTGGTCGGCCTTCTCCACCACGACGACCGGTCCGGCGGCGCCCGGGTCGGCGGACGGACGCCCGTCCTCGGACCAGCGGTCCAGCGCCGCACGGGACTTCGGGTGGTAGGCGGTGCGGGCGACGGCCGCGATCTCGCCCGCGGACAGCCAGCCGGCCGGGGTGAGGCCGGCGGTGCGGGCGGACTGCTCGAACGCGGAGGTGAGCTGGGCCAGGACGGCGAAGGCGCCTGTCAGGCCGCCTCCGGCCTGGTTGATCAGCCGCCGCGCGCCCTTGAAGTCCAGGGCGATGGCGACGTACGCCTCGTGCGGGGCGGCGGCCGGACCGGCGCCGCGGATCAGCTCTTCGTACAGCTCACCGGCGAGCGGGGTGTCGGGGCGGCCGTGCTCCTCCCAGTACCGGCGCAGCGCGTCGCCGGTGTCGGGGACGGTGCGCTCGATGACCTGGATGCGGGCGACCTGGCCGGTGCGGGCGAGCGCCGCCAGGGAACGTCCCCACCCGCTGACGTTGGCGTTCTGGGTGCCGGGGTCGAGGAGGGCGTAGGCGCGGGAGGAGACCTTGACGATCGCGGTGAGGGTGCCGGCGTGCGGGTCGTGGACGGCGCCGTGGCGGCCATCGGGAGCGGTGACCACGCGCAGGCTGGCCGCGCTGCCGGGCAGGTGGAGCAGGCCCTCGCGCACCGGGCGGGAGGAGGGGCGGGCGAGCCAGATCAGCTGTCCGTGCAGGCGCCGCAGGCCGTAGCGGGCGGCGATGGGTGCCCAGTCGGCGAGGGTGCGGCCCCGGTAGCGGATGAATACCAGGGCGGCGACTCCCGCCCACAGGGGTATGAGCTGCAGGGCGCCGGTGACGCCCCGGGTGATGAGCACGGCGAGCAGCAGCAGGCCGGTGGCGGCGCAGGTGGTCAGCTGCGGGGCGCTCAGGCCGAGCAGCACGCCTCGGCGGCTGCGGTGGGGGAACTTGACGGACGCAGGGGTGGCGTCGGGTGTCGAGGAGGGCATTGGTGTTCCAGAAGGGGTGAGCGTGCGGGCGGTGGGCGGGAGCGCGGCGCTCTTCTGGACGTCATCGCTGGTGCTCCTTCCAGGGGCTCGGGGGCGGGGCCCGGGGTGGGCGGCGGGCTGCCGCCCACCCCGGGTTACGGGGCTCTGGTCAGGAACCGGGCTGGGTGGGCCGGTTCGGGAAGACGAACCGGCCTGGCTCCGGAGCGGGTGCTCCGGCAGGGGACGGTGCCGGGGCGGCCTGGCCTCCAGGTGCCGGTGCGGAGGCCCCGGGCGTGGGCGGGCTCGCGGCCTGGGGCACGGCGGTTCCGGACGCTGGGACCGTGCCCGTCGCGACAGCGTCCTGGAGGGGCGGTGCGGCCGGGGACTCGTGGCCGCCGCCGGACTGCGGCTGCCCGTCACCTTCCCCGGGCGAGGCCCGGGTGACCAGGGCCGGCAGGCCGGGCCGGGTGACCAGGGCGCGTCCGCGGTCGCCGCCGGCGTTCGTGTCCTCGCCGAAGCGGAACTTCGTCGGCTGCTGCGCGGGGCCGGCGTCGATGCCTTCCTTGCTGATCCGGCCGGTCGGGTCGATGCCGGAGGCGGTACCGCCCCCGCTCATGCCCGGGACCTGGGCCGGGCCCTGCGGCGCCGGGACGCCGGTGCTCATCTGCATGGCCAGGGAACCGGCGGTCTTCGCCGCCCCGGCCGCGACCGCCATGCCGGCCATGCCGGTGCGGTGCGTGTCGTCGTGGCCGCTGCCGTCCGTCGCCCAGTGGACGAACTTGTAGACCGCGTACGGGCACAGCAGCACCAACACCATGATCACGACACCGGCCATGGCGTCGGACAGGGCCGCCATGCCGTCCTTGGCGTCCGTCTTGCCGAGCGCGGAGACGCCGACGAGGAAGACCACCGTCATCAGCAGCTTGGAGACGATCAGGGTGGCGGTGGCCTCGATCCAGCCGCGCCGCCACCGCTGGGCGACCTCCCAGCCGCCGCCGGCACCGGCGAAGGCGGCGAGCGCCACCAGGATCAGCACGCCGACCTTGCGAGCGACCATCACGCCCCAGTAGAGGAACGCGCCGATCGCGCTGCCGACCGCGACCAGGGCGGGGATTGCCCAGCCGAGGGGGAACATGGCGCCGAACTGCGACACCTTGATCATGCGCCTGACCGCGTCGGCCACGCTGGTGTGCGCGGCTTGGAACAGTCCGGCCGACAAGGCGTCGACCACGGTGACCGCGACGGCGGTGAAGCTGATCGCGCCGAAGGCGAACAGGACGCCGGTCATCGTGCCCCAGCCGGCCTTGGCCAGCGCCCGCTCGTCCCGCCGCCAGGCGGCCAGGACCAGCTGCGCGCAGAACGTGCCCACGGTCAGGATCAGCCCGATCGGCAGGATCAACTGGTAGTTGTCCCGGAACCACGGCGCCGACAGGTCGATGGCCGTGGTCTCGTCGACTGCCTTCGCGCACAGGTCGACGGCGCTGGCCGCCAGCTCGCCCATGCTCTTGGCGATCCACGCGCCGATGCCATCGGTGATCGACTTGCCCGGGTCGCTGACGAAGTTGATGCCGTCGACGACGTTGCAGACCTGGGCGACCATCGGGAGGTTGCAGATATCCACGAGGAACTCCCAGGTCAGGGCGCCACGGCCGGCAGCACACCGGCCAGAGCACACGGGCGGTCAGGACGGCACTGCACGGCGAGGGTGGCCGAACGGTCCTCGGCACCACCGGCCGGGGCGCCGTTCCAGGAGAGCGACTGCTTCCCGGAGACGGTCACGGCGTAGACGTACGCCTGCGTGATCGCCCCCGGATCCGCCTGCAGCGCCCTGGTGAACCGGTCCGGGAAGTGCGCCTCGTCCGCGGTCGCGGTGGCGAACTGCCCGGAGTCGGCCATCCGCCCCCACAACACCGGCGAGGGCACCAGGCGATCGACCGAGTCGGCGTCGACGTACTGCCCCTCGCTGGTCAGCCACCGGTGGAGGGAGGCCACCAGCTCCGGCTGCGAGGACGAGCGGGTGTCGTACGACCACAGCGCCACCGCCGCCGCCTTCGCGAACGCGATCGGATCGTGCGTCGAGGGCGGACCCGCCAGCGCTTTCGGATGCCCGCCCGGCGTCGCCGAGGCCACCGCGCCGGAGGCTACGGGCGAACTCGCAGCCGTGGAAACCGGGTTGGCGGCGACACGGCCGTCCCGGGTGAGGTAGGCGAGAAGGCCGGCGCAGGTGATGAGCAGCATCAGGACGATCGAGCCCAGCAGCGCCCGGCGGCGCACAACCGCGCCGCCGAAGTCCCCAGAACGGGCAGGGCGGTTGAGGGAACGTTTCTGCGTCACTTGATCTGGCCGCCGAGTCCGGAGAAGAAGCTGACGACCCCGTTTGCGGCGCCCAGCAGCAGGGCGGCGCCCGCGCTGACGAGGACGCCCTTCTTGCCGTTGGCCTCGGCCTGGTGGCCGCCGGAGTGGTGGCCCCACGCCCACACCCCGGCGCTGACCGCGAGGGCTCCGACGACCGCCACGATCCCGAACAGATTCAGGCTGCCCATCACCTGCTTGAGGACCGAAAGGCCGGGCAGACCGCCCTCGGCGGGGGCGATGCCGGGATCGTAGGCGAGCTGTACGACTGCGTCCGCGAGATACAAGGGAAGCTCCAGAGCAATTCAGGGCGCGCGAAGGCAGCCCGAAGAAGAAGGGGGAGGGAGAGGGGAGGCGAGGGTGCGCGTCAGACGACCCGGCGGACCGCGAGGATCTCCGGCCGCCACGAGGCCAGGGTCGAGATCGTGACCACGCCACCGGTCTTCGGCGCGTGCACGATCAGCCCGCTGCCGATGAACATCCCGACGTGCTCCGGCACGGCGGCACTGCCCCGCGTGAACAGCAGGTCGCCCGGCTTGAGCGAGTCCGGCGAGGCGGCGGTGCCCTGCTTGACCTGGTCGTACGTGGTCCGCTCCAGCGAGACGCCGGCCGACCGGTACGCCACCTGCATCAGCGAGGAGCAATCACACCTGCCCATCGGGTCCGCGCCATGGGAGTTGGCGCAGGTGCCGCCCCACTGGTAAGCGGTGCCGAGTTGGCCGAGCGCCCACCGGATGGCAGCCTGCACAGGCTGCGGTGCGTCGGCCGGGATCGTGTAGCCGCCTGGCAGCGAGCCGGCGGGGATCGTGCCGAAGTCGCTGCCGTCGCCGCCTGCCGTGGGCGTCCCGCAGCCGCCACCCGCGGTCGGGCTGTCGCTCGCGCCGGCCGTTGGGGTCGGTGCCGGTGTCGGGTTCGGCGTGGGCGAGGTGTCGGAGGCAGGGGCGAGCAGCGGCGCGAGGGCTTTCTGGAGTGCCTCCGCCAGCGGCTGCCACTTGGCGTAGGCGTCGGGGAAGCCGGAGCGCTGCACCGCCTGGGCGGCCTGGGTGACGGTCATCGACTCCCAGCCGCTGACCTTCTGCAGCGCCTCGTAGAACTTCGTCGAGGCGTACACCGGCTGCATGATCTGCTCCGGCGTGCCCCAGCCCTGGCTCGGCCGCTGCTGGAACAGGCCCAGCGAGTCCCGGTCCCCGCCGTTGACGTTGCGAAGCTCGCTCTCCTGCACCGCCGTTGCCAGAGCGACGACCTGCCCGCGCACCGGGATGTGCATCGCGACCCCGGTGGCCTGGATTGTCTTTGCGTTGGGGATCTGCTCGGACGGCTTGCTCAGCCCGGCCACGGCCGGAGCCGACAGCGGACTGGAGCCCTTGAGGATCGCCTCGACCTGCGCCGCCACCGCCGAGGAATCCACACCCTGTGAATTTCCGCCGGGAGGGCAGGAACTGGACGTGGCGGCCGAGGCGTTGCCCGCGCCGACGATCGCGACGGGCAGGGCCAGCACCAGCGGACCGCACGCGACGACGCCGACGAGCGCGCCGACCGTCTTCTTCATGACGGCTCCCGGTCACCGGGCAGCGGCAGACCGGGTGGCGTAGTTGGATGAGGGCACGGGTGTGCCAGGGCATGCTGCATCGCAGCGGCTCCTCGGGGGTTCGTAGGAGAACGCGGTGCCGGCCTCTCGTGCGAAGAAGTCGCCGGCACCGCGCCGGTGGTGAAACCGCCCTCGTTCAGGGCGCTCCCGGGTCAAGGGAGTTGGTAGCTCCAGGACGCCGGTCTCGGGTCACGCGCGGCAGCCAGCCGCGCTCGTAATCTCAGCCGGAACACGACGGCGCTCCTCGGGATCGGGGGAAGGGGAGATGCTGCCCGCGTGGCTCCGCGAGCACAGGGCAGCACGGATCAACACGCCCCGGGCCAGGGCCGTTTGGCCTGCTGCCCGGTCGGCATGGCGAGACAGTAGACGCGAAAGTCAGCCGCACCAAACGACCCAGACCAGGCCCGGAACCCCCACCAACGCCCGTTAGGTACGGCCGCCGATCGCGACTACCTTCCTCGGCATCCCCGCTGCCGACGGCTGCCGTCCGGCGCCGCCCGGAGCGGGCCCAAGCGCCATGCCCCGAAGGAAGACCCCATGAGCTACAAGCTGCACCGAGGCGACGCCCTCACCGTGCTGAAGACCCTCCCGGACGAGTCCGTGAACGCCGTCATCACCGACCCGCCGTACAACAGCGGCGGGCGTACCAGCTCCGAGCGCACCAGCCGCGACGCCCGCGCCAAGTACGTGCAGACCGGCTCCGCCCACGACCTCCAGACCTTCCCCGGCGAGAACCGCGACCAGCGCTCCTACCGCTCCTGGCTCACCGAGCTGCTCACCGAGGCGTACCGGGCGAGCACCGAGCACTCGGTCGCCATGGTCTTCAGCGACTGGAGGCAGGAACCGACAACGAGCGACGCGCTGCAGATGGCGGGTTGGACGTGGCAGGGCACCATCCCCTGGATCAAGCCCGCCAGCCGCCCGCGCAAGGGCGGCTTCAAGCAGAGCGCCGAGTTCATCATCTGGGGCGTCAAGGGCACCCTCGACAACAGCCGCGCCCTCTACCTGCCTGGCCACTTCATCGCCAGCCAGCCCCGCAAGGACCGCGTCCATATCACCCAGAAGCCGCTGGAGATCATGCAGCAGCTCGTCCGGATCTGCCCCGAAGGCGGCACGGTCCTCGACCCGTTCACTGGTAGCGGCTCCACCGGCGTCGCCGCCCTACGCGAAGGCCGGCGATTCGTCGGTGCCGAACTCTCGCCCCACTACGCCGACGTCGCCGAACAGCGGCTGCGTGCCGAGCTGACCAAGGACGACCTCGTCCTCGCCGGACCGGAGGCGTGAGCGTGAGAACCGCCACCCGGCCAAGGGGCCGAAGACGCGAAAGGGCGGCCGGAGCACCAGACTCCAGCCGCCCTTCCCCGCCCCGTCAGGACTCCTCGACCGCCCGCCGGATCAATGGCACCGCCTTCTCCACGTCCGCCGAGGAGGCGATCCGCACCTCCAGGTCACCGGTCCCCAGGTGACCGATGCCGCGGACGTCGCGGGTGAAGCCCTCCTCCAGCTCCACCGTGTCCGGGTCCAGCCGCAGGTACACCAGCAGCGCCTGATGCGACGGCGACGGGCGGAAGACCACCGACGCGACGTTCAGCAGCCGCTTGTAGGCGATGTAGTGCTTGAGCATCACCACCTCCAGCTCGCCCGCCGCGGTCAGCGCCTCGTCAAGCTCGCCGTACAGCACCCGCAGGCACTCCGGCACCTCCACCTGCGAGGGCCCCGCCGGCACCACGACCACCTCCGGCTCGTCACCCGCTTCGTCGGCCGGACCGGTTGGCACCGGCGCGGCACCCGAGGCGGAGAAACCCGGAACGGTCTCGACCAGCTGCAGCGTCAGCAGGTCCGGCCCGAAGATCCGGTAGCGCACCAGGTCAAGGCGGTGATCTCGCTGGTACAGCGACGCCGCCGCCCGGTCATGACGCGAGAACTCGCCCGCCACGCAGATCACCCGAGGCCGCTGCCACTGGAACGACTCCGCCACCTCGGCGCCCAGCCGTCTGCGCACCAGCGCCTCGAACTCGTGCCGGTGCGCCAGCAGCCAGACCAGGTAGGACCCAGCCTGGGTGATCACCCCGGCATCGCGCCCGCGCTTGAACTCGATGACCACCGGCACGCCGTCCTCGTCCAGCCCCAGCGTGTCGATCCGCCCCTGGTGCCACGGCCCCGTCGAGTACTCCGACGCCAGGAACCGCACCCCCAGCATCGCCTCCAGCGCCCCCTCGACCCGCTGCTGCAGCTCCCGCTCCCGCGCCACCGTCGAACCCCGCAGCTCGACATCTCGGCCATCGGCACCCCGCCGGAACACCTTCAGATCGGCCACACCTGCCCCCTTTGCACGACTGTACGGAGAGATCAATCGAAATGAGGAATGATGTATTCCACTTCAAGGTATCCATCGTGGCTCACCCCCTGGCCGGTGGTTTCAGGACGACCGTGATCCGAGTAGTCGATGGATGCTCATCGCACTCGGCGAGCGCGTCACCGCGTTCGCCGGTGCCGAGGTGGAGTTCGTCCGGACCGCGGTCACCCCGGAGCAGACTGAGCGGTACCACGGCTTTGGCATCGCCCTGGCTCCTTCGCCGGAGGATGCCGTCCCGGCGAGGTCGCGCGGGATCTGTCGGGCGTGCTTCGCCGGCAGCCAGACGCGGGGCGTCTGGCCGTTGTCGGCCGCGCCGCCTGCTTGTCCTGGGGGAGGGATATCGTTGGCGAGTCGCCCGCACAGGGACTACGACACCCCGCCTGGGTCCACCCAGCAGCACATGCTCGGCGCGCACACGCCGAGCATGCTCGAAGTTGGGTGACAGGCGGAAACACCACGGCCTTCGGGTCGCCGCCCTTTGACGAGCAAGGACACCCCTGACTGATGGCAGTCACCCAGCAGGAGATCGAGAGCCGGTTGTGGGACGCCGCCGACGAGTTGCGCGTGGCGATGCCCGAAGCGCAGTACTCCTCGGTCGTCTTTCCGCTGATGTTCTGGAAGTACCTGTCGGACACGTGGGAGCACCGTCACCAGGAGTTCTTGGCTGAAAACGAGGGCCTGGACGGTCTCTCCGTCGAGGAGGCCCGCGAGATCGAGTACCGCGACTACCAGTCGTTCGATATTCCGTTCATCCACCCCGGCACCGTCCAAGAACGGCGAGCCTCCTGGACGTCGATCCTCGGCACCATCACCCAGCCCGGCCTCGGCCAGCGGGTCCGGGCCTCCCTGCAGGCAATTGAGACGGCTAACCCTGACAAGTTCTCCCGCATCTTCGGGTCCATGACCTGGGCCTCCGAAGAGGTGCTGTCAGGCGAGGTGTTGGCGGCGGTCATGCAGGCAATGGACCGCACCCCGAAGATGCACGAGGGCAACATGTCCTACGACGTGCTCGGTGGGGCGTACGAGTACTTGCTGAAGCGGTTCTCGGACGGGTCCGGCACCCGCGCCGGCCAGTTCTTCACCCCACGTGAGGTCGTCGAGCTGATCGTCGAGGTCCTGGACCCCAAGGGCTTCGAGTCAGTGTACGACCCGACGTGTGGGTCGGGCGGCATGCTCATTGCCTCTGCGAACCTCCTGAAGGATCACGGCGGGCGTGGCTACACGCTCAGGCTGCACGGGCAGGAGGCCGTACCGGACACTGCGGGCGTGGCACGCATGAACCTCTTCATGCACAACCTCACCCAGTTCCAGGTCGAGGTTGGCGACACCCTGAAGGAGCCGCGCTTCAAGAAGTCGGACGGATCCGTCGAGCAGTTCGACGTGATCCTCGCCAACCCGCCCTACAGTCTGAAGTGGAAGCCCTGGACCAGCGACCCGCGTGCCCTCGGCGGGGTCGCCCCGCAGTCGTCGGCGGACTGGGCGTTCGTGCAGCACATGATTGCCAGCATGAACCCGAGGAATGGTCGAGCCGGCGTGGTCTTGCCGCACGGCGTTCTCTTCCGCGGCGGCCAGGAAGCGGCCATCCGTCAGCGCGTTCTGGACGAGGACCTGCTCGAAGCGGTCATTGGCCTGCCTGCCAACCTCTTCTACAACACCAGCATCCCCACGGCGATCCTGGTGTTCCGCGCGCCCGGCACCAAGGCCTCGGAACGGCAGGGCGGCGTGCTATTCATTGAGGCCTCGAAGCGGTTTACCAAGGCCAAGAACCGCAACATCCTGGCCGACGCCGACATTGCCGACGTCGTGACCGCCTACAACTCGAAGTTTGACGCAGAGGGTAACCCAGTAGACCTCGACGGCGCAGGCGGGCTAGCGGCGCGATTCGTCACCGCCACGGAGATCGTGGCGAGCGGGTACGACCTCAACATCGGCAGGTACATCAAGCAGGCTGCTGCTGAGCAGGAGGACCTTGGCACCCTCATCGACGCCTACAACCTCGCTCGAGCTGAGCGGCAGAAGGCCGAACAGCGCATGCTCGCTGTTCTCGCTGGTGCTGGAATCGAGGGCTTCGATGAGTGAATGGCGGCACGTTCCTGCGGGGAAGATCGCGCGTCAGCGGCGTGAGATCGTCCGCCTGGAACGGGGAATCGAATACCGCACGATGGGTGTGCGGTGGTATGGCAAAGGCGCCTACGACAGGGGTGTCGTAACGACTGAGACAGTTAAGGCCAAGTCTCTCTACCGGGCCCGAGAGGGAGACTTCACATTCAACCGGATCGACACTCAGAACGGCGCATTCGATGTCGTCTCTGCTGAGCTTGACGGCGCCCTGGCGACGAATGAGTTCCCCCTCTACGAAGTGAACGACGAGGAAGTAGAAGCGCGTTTCCTGCGCCTCAATTTCCAGCGAACGGAAGTGTTGCGGCGGATCGGTTCCCTGCGTGCGGGCTCTGAGGGACGTGCTCGATGGAAGGAAGCTGACTTCGAGGCGTGGATGGTTCCCGTGCCGCCGCTTCCTGTCCAAGTTCGGATTGTTGAGGTGATTGCCGCGGTCGACGAACAGATTGCCGCACTCGACACCGAGGCCGAGGCATTGGAGCGCGTGTCGATGGCCATCGCCGGAGACATGCTTTCCAACGAACCAATCGTGGTGCTCGGAACGATGCTCGATGACATTCGAGGGGGGAGGAGTCCCCAGGCAGACAAGCGGCCCCCAGGCGCTGACGAGTCTGGCGTGTTGAAGGTCAGTGCGGTCACGTCCTTCCGGTTCCTCTCAGAGGAGTCCAAGACGCTTCTGCCTGGCACCTCTATGCCTGAGTCCGCGCTTGTTCAGCCCGGCGACGTACTCATCACGCGAGCGAACACGCCTTTGCGTGTTGGGGCCGTCGCGAGAGTCCCCGCCGATGTTCGGAACGGCCTCTATCTCGCTGATAAGACTCTTCGCCTCGTCCCGTCGTCAAACCTGGACCCTGATTTCCTTGTGGTGGTGATGGCGCTGAAGTCGGCCCGGACCCACCTTGCGAGTTCGGCTACAGGCACCAGCGCATCAATGGTCAACGTCAGCCAGGATCGCATTCGTGAGACACCGATCCCGCTTCCTGGCCTGGCCCGGCAACGGGAGGTTTCCTCCGCCGTGCTGTCCGTTCGCTCGAACGCTGATGCGGCACGTGCTGAGGCCGCGCGCCTTCGGAATACACGTTCTGGCCTACTCACGGGCTTGCTGGATCGCACCATCGAGATCGAGACTGCAGAGCTGGAGGTCTGAGCCGTGGCGAAGGGTATTCGGGAGCGCGAGTTCCAGAACTTAATGATCCAGTGGTCTCTCCCAATGGGCTGGGAGTTCACTGCGGGGCGGGCGTTGCCGCGTGAACTGACGCAGACGGTGGTCGCCTCCGAGCTGCGGGATGCCATCGTCAGGTTGAACCCTGGGGTGATCAATGGGTTTGACGTGGACGGCGTGGTCGATGAGATCACCGCGACGGTCAATGCCGTCGAGGGCGGGCTGGTACGGGCCAACGAGCAGGTTCTGCACCTGATGCGGGGGCGTAAAGAGTTCCGGGACACAGACGGCGTGTGGCACGCCCTGAAAATCATCGACTTCGAACACCCGACTGCCAACACGCTGGTCGTGTCCGACGAGGTGACCATAACTATTCCCGGCAAGACCTCCCGCCGGTTCGACCTTGTGTACTGGGTCAACGGTCTACCACTGGTAGTGGCCGAGGTGAAGTCCCCGACCGCGGAGTCCGGGTGGATCGACGCCGCCCACGAGATCAACAACGTGTACGCAGCCGAGTACCCGTGGTTCTTTACCCCCAATGTCTTCGCTGTCGCTTCTGACGGACGGAAGATTCGGTTCGGTGCCGCCGGCACGCCGACGAACCTGTGGCAGCCGTTCCGGTCCACTGCCGACGACGAGAACCTGTCCGGGCAGGACGACGTGAAGCGCTCCGTCGAGCTGCTACTCAACCCGGTCACCGTCCTGGACGTGCTGGCGAACTTCGCCCTGTTCGATACCTCCGGGGGCAGCGTCGACAAGAAGTACCTGCCCCGCTATCCGCAGATGGAAGCCGCCCACCTGATCCACGAGCGAGTCCTAGCTGGCGGCCAGAAGGGACTGATCTGGCACCATCAAGGCAGCGGGAAGACGTTGCTGATGGTGTTCGCCGCCTCGCTGCTGCTGGCCGACACCCGCACTGAGTCACCCACGATCATCCTGCTCTCGGACCGGACTCAGCTCGTCCGACAGACCTCCGGGGTGTTCACCTCCGCGATGGGGAACGCCTACTTCCACAAGCCCGCAACTAGCCAGGAGTTGCGTTCCCTGCTGGCCGACGACGTGCGCGGCGTCATCTCCACGACCGTCCACAAGTTCGCCGATGCCGGCAAGAACCTGTCGACCCGGAGCAACATCATCGTGCTGGTCGACGAGGCACACCGTACACAGTCCGCCAAGGAGAAGTCCCTGGCCGGGCAGATGCGCGCAGCGTTGCCGCACGCGAAGTTCTTCGGCATGACCGGCACCCCCGTCAGGAACCTCGCCACCGACACCTTCGCTCTCTTCGGCGAGGAGACCGACCCGGGCAGGGTCCTGCACCGGTACTCGGTGTCCCGGTCTCTACGGGACGAGGCAACCGTCCCGGTCATGCTGTACCCCCACCCGCTGTCCTTCGAGATCAACGATCAGGAATTGCAGGCCGAGTTCGACCAGTTCGCCGATGACTTCGACCTCGACGACCCCGACCGCGAAGCCCTGTCCCGAAAGTTCGGGCGCCTCACCTCCGTGTTCGCCAACCCCGACCGCATCCACACGGTCTGTCAGCACATCGTGGACCACTACCTGGCTGGCGCCTACCGCAACGGCCTCAAGGCCCAGGTTGTCGCCTACAACCGTGAGCTGGCCGTGGCATACACGGAGAAGATCAACGAGCTGATGGCCAGCTTCGAGGCGTCACAGGTGCTCGCCGAGATTGGGAAGCATGACCGGATCACCGCCGAGGTGAACATCTCTGTCTCGGACGCCAAGAACGAAGACCCCGCCATGCGGGCATTCCAGCTCTCGGAAGCCGAAGAGGAGGAGCAAAAGCGGCGATTCCTCACCCCGGACGACCCGCTGTGCTTCCTGGTGGTCACCGCGAAGCTGATGACGGGGTTCGACGCCCCCAACGAGGGCGTCCTCTACCTGGACAAGCCGCTGAAGGCCCACAACTTGTTCCAGACGATCACCCGCCCGAACCGCACCTGGGTTTCCCCGACCGGGTTCGTGAAGACCTCGGGCGTGGTCGTGGACTACATCAGCCTGGGCGAAGAGGTCCAGCGGGCCGTCGCCGACCCCGCCTCGGAAGGGGCCGGGAGGGGTGGCGGGTTTGTCACCGACCTGGACGTGCTGGTCGGCGAGTTCCGCATCACCTTCGCCTGCATCGAAGACCTTCTCGTGGACGTGGATGGTCTGGACCTCGCTGTCCACGGATACGAGTCCGTGCGAGCCATTAACGTCTTCCTGGCCGCCAACCCTGGCGCCGCCGAGGTGTTCGCCAAGGACTACCGGCTCCTGGCGCACCTGTATCCGCTCATCAGCACCGACAAGCGGGTCACCAAGTACCGGGAGGGCTTCGGGCTGTTCGGGTCCGTGTACACGACCCTGTTCAAAAAGTCCTCTGACGAGGAGAGGAAGGAACGGCTGGCCGAGCTGGGGCCCATGGTCCTAGAGATCATCAATGCCCACGTCCACTCCTTCACTGTGGTTGCCTCTCAGGAGGAGGCCCTCGTCCTGGATGCTCAAGGCATCGCCATACTCAAGGAGCTGCTGGCCCTCGTCCGTCCTAGGTCCGGCAAGGGGGACGGAGAGGACAAGACGCCGCCGTCCGCCGCGGAGATCCTGGACCGCATCAAGGCCGCCCTCGACAAGGGCGTCGAACCGGGCTCTGCGAAATACACCGCCCTCGCAGAGCGGATCAAGCAGCTGCGGGACCGGATCATCCAGAACTCCCAAGATGCTCTGGAGTTCCTGTCCGAAGCACTCCGGATCGCCCGCGCCATCGTCAACGCCGAGAAGCACCCTGACAATGCCGTCGTCGTGCTGGACGACGACCACGTGGGTGTCCTATCGCGGATCATCCACGACCACGCTCCGACCGGCCTCACAGTCACGGAGAGGAACCTGGCCGAGGAGATCGACCAGGTGGTCACTCGCACCCTCGCCCGGTCATGGGACAACGCCGACGCTCGCAACCGAGGCGCCCGGCGCGCCACGGCCGCGGTCTTCCGCCGGTACATGCTGAAGCCGGTGGGGGAACCGTATGACTCCACCGTTGCCTACATCGAAGCCCACTACCTCGTTGACTGACAGGTACACGAGGCCCGGCAACCATCGCGGTTGCCGGGCCTCGTACTCGGGGAGTGTGCCGCCGAGCTGGTCACTCCGGCGAACTTCTAGGCGTTTGACCTGCGTTGCCTGGAGCCGCACGCTGACGATGCCAGGCACTCGACCATCGCTTCCTATTGCCGAAGGACGCGCTATTCCAGCAGCCCCCGCTCCAGCGCCTGCCGACGCACGTTGAACAGGCTTTCCCAACCGTATTCGGTCTCTACGTGCCACAGCTTCCAGCCGTTGCAGGAGCCTCGATTGAGTACGATCTGACCGGCGGTGGAGAGGCTGTCGTACGGAGCACCGTTCTCCAACTGGACTCGGCCGTCGCCGAGGAGGACAGCCTCGTAGGTGTTGCCCTTGTTCGTCGCCCTGAGCGTGATGCCCGCCTTCAGGAGACCGCTGGCGATGAGCTGGGCCGGTGAGATGCCGTAGTGCGCGCGCCTGGTGGCAGGCCTGACCTCGGCCACACCCTGGGGCATGGTCAGCCCCAAGCCTGTCGGTTCCCAGATCAGTTCACACAAGCGCCGGTACAGCTGCTGCCGCTCCCCGATCGCGGAGGGCGGAAAGGTTTCCGGGTACGGGCGGACCTGCTTGACCAAACCGTGAAGGTCGAGGAAGCGTTGCAGGCGCGGGTGTCTCGTGTATACCGCCGGATGCAGAGAGGCTGCCAGCACGTTCTGTCGCTGGTAGTGCTCCAACTTGCGTTCGTAGACGTCGTCCCGGTAGCTGGCGTTGTCCGACTTCGGGAGGAGTAGCAGTGCGCCCAGTCTGTCGCGCTGTTGCCGGAACCGTTCCTCGCTGCCTACCTCCTTGTGCCGTTCGTAGTGGTTCTCCCAGATGTGCTCGATCTCGTGGGGGCGGGAGCCAGCCAGGCCGAGGTACTCGGCGGTGCGGTCAGGGTTCTGAGTGCCTTCCTCAGCGAAGGCCGTCATCCGGGCCAGCAAGTAGCGCACCTGCTTGCGGTTGTCACCGCGGAGCCCGAAGGTGTTCAGCCCCGAGAAGTCGTAGCCCAGTTCCGCCACTTCGCGACCGAGCACTGCTGACAGCTCGTCGAGCCCTGAAGCCTCGCGGACCAGCGGCACTAGCCGCGAGATCTCAGGCATGAGCTCGACGTTCTGAATAGCCGCACTGTTCGCCATGCGGCGGGCCAGGACAAGGTCGAGGTAGTCCGCGACCAACCGAGCTTTCTTCGTGAAGGTGTCATCGTCGTCGCCCGGGTTCATCACCGCTGTCAGCAGCAGGAACTGTGCAGTGAGACCATTGTCGGCGTTGTACCGTACCGACTCCAGCCCCGGCACCAGCTCCGTGGTGGCCCGCTGAATCAGGGCGTACCTTTTGGCACATGGGACCAGGATGTTCGTGATGAAGTCGCGGTACTGGTCCGGCCGGCGCAAGCCCAGAAGTTCGCCGTGCTCGCGTACCCACTCGTGGAACGCCCCGTCGATCTTCTCTACATCCGGAGTGGCGGGTTCGACGTAGCGCGCCTGCAGCAGTGTCTTGACAAAGTCGCTCGGCGAAGCCCCGTCCTTCGCCAGGCAGGTGAGCATCCTCCGCCAACTGGCGTTCATGTCCGCATGGTTCTGCCGTGCCCTGGAGAGCAGGAAGCTCTTGAGTAGATCGAGTGGGGTCAGGCGGGCTCCTCGATCGTTCATCGTTTCGAAGATCTCCCACCCGTGGTCCCGGTTGTGTGCCCGGATATCCACCAGGCAGACACGGGACAGCAACCAGTCGGTGAAGTAGGGAAGCGGCTCGCCGCGCAGGATGTCGGGGAAGTCCTCGGCGAGGTCGCAGCCGCGTTCCCACAGGTTCCTGACCGACGGTGACGCGCTGTTAGGCAGGTTGAACTCCGTGCCGGTGAAGAGGGCCTCCATGCACGCGTCACGTTCCGCGACATCCAGCGTGAATGAGCGCTTGCCGTACTGGCGCGACCGGATCAACTGGTCAAGATCTCGGGCGTCTTCCTGGAGGTCTTCGTCTTCCAGCATAAGTTTGCGCAGGTGGGTGAGCAGGAGCAGCAATGAGGTGAAGCGCTGCTGCCCGTCCACGAGGTAGGTGATGTCCCCCTGGTAGGTAACGATGGGCCCCAGGAAATAGGGCTCGTAGTAGCGAACCTCGGAACGCTCATGTCCTGACTTCCATTGTTCGAGAAAGCGTCTTGCTAGGTCATCCAAGAGCTCCTGCATGTTGCGGCGTGACCAGGTGTACTCCCGCTGGTAGTACTCGAGCCCATACCGCACGCTGAACAGCTGGCTGACCGACGCACCTCGGCCGTCCACCAGTTCAGAGTCCCGCCCCTCGACCACGTGTCCTCCCGCCTTCTCTCACTGGCCCACTCAACTGAGCCCACCCGTACGGTACGTGACCCAGTCGACACTGCGAGCACTATTCAGGGAGTCCACGATCGGACTGTTCAAGACCGAGCTGATCAAGCCCCGCAGGCCCTGGGGCAAGTGGTCTTTCGCCCAGGTGCACCCGGTGGCTCAGCCAGTTGAAGACGGGTTGCCGGTCGATCGGGCGTTCGGTGCTGGCTTCCCGCCTGGCGCGATTGGTGCGCCGGTGGGGGAATCCGGTTCCTTGAGCCGTAAGCGCCTTGCCGAGCTGGACCCGGGCCTGCGGCCGGCACTGCTGGCCCTGGTCAAGCCGGACGTGCGGGGTGATCCGATGTCGCCGTTGCGCTGGAGGACGAAGTCGACCCGCCAGCTGGCCGCCGAGCTGATGCGCCAAGGACGCCGCGTCTCGGGCGACCAGGTCGCCGACCTGCTGCGGGGAGGAGAGGTTCAGCCTGCAGGCCAACGCAAAGACGTTGGAACGCGCCCAGCATCCCGACCGCGCGCGCAGTTCCGCTATCTCAACGAGCAGGTCCTCGCGAGTGCCAGCCCGCGGCCCCGAGCACAGTGGTACGACCCGCTGACAACGTTCTAGGGCAGGCGGACTTCCAGTCGGGATGGAGCCCCGGCCCAGCAGCGGGCCTTCCACCTATTGTATGACGCCGCCACCATGGCGACTTTGAGCTGGTTCGTGCACACGCCTGCGGGCCGTCAGCCGCTGGGAATGCCGCGGATGACGTCGCGCAAAACCCACCGCGAAGTCATCTGACCTTCAGGTGTTCGACCGTACGGTGCGTAACTGTTGGGATGGTGTCCGGCGTTCACCAACCGCGCAGCCAGAATCTCCAGATCGCAGTGCTCCGCTTCGCGCAGTGTGCGCAGCAGCGTGAGCGCCGGTCCCCCGTTGAGTACCGTGGCGTCCGTGGCAGCTCGTGTCCCCAGGGTCCTGGCGGCTTCGGTAGCCCCGTTCCGCTGCAGTGCGTCCAGCAGACGCGCCACCATGCCTGTTTCGGTCAAATCGGTAAGGTGGGCGGCTCGTGCTCCCACAGTCCTGACAGCTTCGTCAGCCCCGGCTTTGTGTAGTGCGTCCAGCAGATCATCCACCACGCCCGGATCGGTCACGTCGGCGTGGCTGGCGGGGTCCAGGGCCAGCAACGCCTGTACGGCCTCGTCAACTCCGTTCCGGCACAGGGCACTCAGCAATTGGGCCACTGTGGACGGCTTAGTTACGTCGGCGTGGTCGACAGCTCGTGCCCCCAGGGCTCTGGCGGCTTCGGTAGCCCCGTTCCGCTGCAGTGCGTCCAGCAGATACACCACCGCGCCTGGATCAGTCAGGTCGGTATGGTGGGCGGCTCGTGCTCCCACGGTCCTGATAGCTTCGTCAGCCCCGGCTTTGTGTAGTGCGTCCAGCAGATCGGCCACTGCGCGCGGTTTGGTCACGTCGGCGTGGCTGGCGGGGTCCAGGGCCAGCAACGCCTCTACGGCCTCGTCAGCTCCGTTCCGGCACAGGGCACTCAGCAATTGGGCCACTGTGGACGGCTTAGTCACGTCGGCGTGGTCGACAGCTCGTGTCCCGAGGGTTCTGGCGGATTCGTCAGCCTCGGATTGGTGTAGCGCGTCCAGCAGATCGGCCACTGCGCGCGGATCAGTCAGGTCGGTATGGTGGGCGGCTCGTGTTCCGAGGGTTCTGGCGGCTTCGTCAGCCCTGACCTCGAGCAGCTCGTCCAGTAGATAGGAAACCCCGGGCAGATCGATCGGGTTGGCGTGGCCGGCGGGGTCGAGGGCCAGCAATGTCTGCACGGCCTCCTCAGCCCCGGCCTCGCGCAGGGTTTCCAGCAATCGTGCCACCGCGTAAGGATCGGTCAGGTTGGCATGACGGGCAGCTCTCACCCCCAGGGTCCTGACGGCTTCGTCGAGCCCGGTCCGATCAAGGGAGAGCAGTAGAACACGTACTCCAGAGGGATCAGTCAGGTTGGCAAAGCGGGCGGCTCGCGGCCCCAGGGTCCTGACGGCTTCATCGAGCCTGGCCAGGTGGAATGCCTTCACCAGCTGTGCCACCGTGCGCGGTTTGGACACGTCGGTGTGGCTGGCGGCCCTTACTGCCAGGGCCCTGACGGCTTCATCGAGCCTGGCCAGGTACAGTGCGTCCACCAGCAGTGCCACCGAGCGCGGATTGGACACGTCGGTGTGGCTGGCGGCCCGTACTCCCAAGGTCCTGGCGGCTTCACGAAGCCCGGCCAGCTGCAGCGCGTCGACCAGCAGTGCCACCGCGGACGGATCGGTCAGGGCGGTGTGGCTGGCGGCCCGTACTCCCAAGGCCTTCATGGCTTCGTCAGCCCCAGCTCGGTGCAGCGCATCCACTAGTTGTGCCACGGCGGGCAGATCGCCGAGGTCTGCCTGGGTGGCGGGGTCGGATGCCAATAGCGCCTGTACAGCCTCGTTGGCGCCGGCCTGGTGAAGTGCGTCCAGCAGATCGGCCACTGCGCGCGGTTTGGTCGGATCGGCGTAGAGAACGCTTATGGCGCCACCTGTGTGATCGGGATCCAGCTCTCTTCCGAGATTTGCCAGGGCCAGTGTGGGGTGTCCTGCCCGCACCGCTCGATCCCATAGTTGAACGGCAGTTTGACGGAATCCCCGATCCCACGCTGCCTGCGCGAGTCGGACCACGTCATCCCGTTCAAGCGGGTGGAAGGTCACGGCTTCCCAGAGGGACGGGGCACCGGATTGGTCAGCACGATGATGGAGGGTGTGTTGATCCAGGTAGTCGGCTGGTTCGTAGCGAGCGGGCTCTCCGGCTCGGCTGCGGACGGCGATGAGCGGGGCGATGGTGTTGCGGATGTCCGTACGAGTGCGGTCGGCCCGGACTCCGGCGGCGAGACCTTCGAGGAGGGCGCGGGCCCATTGGGGGTCGGCGGCCCGGTGGCGGGCGTCGAGGACGCCGTCGGCGGCGTGGGCAAGGAAGTCGGCGGTCAGCGGGGCCCGGTGGCCGAGCCGGCGTGCGTCCAGTGCCGCAGTAAGGAGCGCATGCTCCTGGTGGGTGTAGTAGGCGCCAGGGCCTGCCGTGTAGGCGTCCACGAGTTCCGGTCCGCCGCTGAGGTGCTGGACGACCCGCCCGTCGGAGGCTCCGGCGTTCAGAGCTTCCCGAAGCCGCGGATCGGATCGTCTGGTGCCGAGGGCCTTCCAAGCCCGAAGGTCGTCCTCGAACAGGCGATGAGGGACACTGATCTGAGTGGCGAGGGCCGGATGGGTGAGTAGGGCTTTCGCGGCTGCGTACGGCGCCCCCGGCTGGTCGGAGGTGAGTTCGTTCCAGTACGGCTCACGCCAGAGGGTCGCGACGGCAACGATTCCGGAGCTTTGCTGCAGCAGGGCGTGAAGCTGTTCGGCTGCGGCCTTGCCGTCGGCGTCGTACAAGAAGCGTTGAGCCTCGTTGAGCCACAGGACCGTGCCTGGCCGAACGCGGCCGGCCTCGAGCATGTCGAGCAGGTTGGCAGCGCCGGGCGGGCGGAGCAGGGGGTGATGGGGGGCAAGGGTGCTCAGGGCCTCGTACAGGGCTCGGGTCTTGCCAGTGGAGGATTCGCCGATGAGGACGACCAGGCGGGACGGTCCGCCGGTGAGCGCTGGGCGAAGTGCGTCGCACAGTTCGCGGTCGTGGTCGCGCGGAAGGTAGGGCGTCAGCCATGCCGAGGTGCTGGTTGCTTTGTCGGGATAGGTGGCAGTGTGGACCTCCAACGCGGCAGGCCCGAGGATGGTTACGGTGCCATCTGGGGGGTCGCTGTCGGTGCTCGCCTCCAACAGCAACCGCTTGACGGTGGTGTAGCTGCGGTGCGCGGCCGAGTCGGGTTGGACGATGGTGAAGTGGGTTCCGGGCAGAACCGCGGCGTCGGAGAAGACTGCCTGCGCGGATGCCCGGGGGACGATGCCGTCCTCCTCACCGGCGAAGACGGAGAAGGGGATCGGGCAGGTGTAGTCGGACAACTCCGTCGCGTTGATGACGCCCTTCAGCACCCTGTTAAGCGTGTCGCTGATTTGCTCGTTCAGTGGACGCAGTTGCCTCTCCTGAGGGTTTCCGTGCAGCAGCGCCCGGCGGGCCTCCAGACCCAGCAGGGAGCCGGCGCTCGGGGTGGCCAGCAGTACGACCCGCTTGATGCGGTCCAGCTGGCGGCCCTGGGCATCTGCGAGCATCCGCACCAGATGGCGCTGGATCACCAACCCACCCATGCTGTGGCCCACCAGCACCAACCGTTCGAACCGCTCGGCCTCCGTGCGCAGAAACTCCTTCAGGCTGTCCGCCACCGTGTCCAGTGAAGGGATCACCCGCGTGGGGTTCCACGGCTTCCAGAGCTTGGTTCGGTACCCGAAGCGCAACACCTGTGCTTCGGCCAGATCCGTGTCCTCAGCGATCAGGCCGGTGAACCGGTCCCACACCTCCGGGCCCGACATGAAGCCGTGCACCATCACTACACCCAGCACCGCGGGCACCCCCATTCGGCCAGCTCCCCAAACTTCCCCGGCCGCCAGATTACTCACAGAGGCGCGGGCTGGATCAGGTGAAGCAGAAGACGGTGCTCGGGCGCCGGGGCTCCGTAACTGGCGGGTCTGCACGGGGTCTTCGGCTCTGTCCCGTAATCGCTGGACAGGCCCGGCATCCGGGGTGCCGGTCTCGGTAGTGATCGGACAGAAGCTCAAGGCGTGAGCCGCAGTGAGGAAGCTCACTGCGACTCACGGCCTTCGTGTAGTCCGGGTGGGAGGGGAAGCCCGGCCGCCAGTCGGCGGCAGCGCCTCAGGCTGCTACCGGTATGGGCACCGCCCATTCGAAGCGAACACGCTTCTCGCCGTCGAAGCGGTGACCCTGCCGGCCCTTCGACACCCAGATCTTGTCGATGGCGAGGGGCAGCAGTTCACGCCGGGTCTCGGGATCGGCGTCGAGGATGAAGCGGCTTGCGTTCTCGGGCTCGCCGATGAGGAAGGTGACGTCGACGTGGGTGGGGGACAGGCCCTTGAGGTGATCGCGGGCAGTGTCGAGCCTGGCCTCGGCCTCGCGGACGAGGCGGGGGAAGTGCTTGCCCATCTCGCCGGCGTATAGGCCGGCGGCGCGGTCGTCCGCGAGTTGGCGTACGGCGGCCTCGGCCATGGCGATCTGCTCGCGTGCGGCCGCGGAAGCGGCGGCGTCCTGCGGGTTGGTGAGGGCGCCCCAGCGCTGGGCGACTGCCAGCACCAGGGGGTCGTCCGGGTGTGCGTTGCCGAGCATTTCGCCCCAGCTCTCGAAGACGTAGCCCTCCAGAGCGGTGATCGAGACGAGGGCGGGGGAGGGGCAGAACAGTCCGGATGCGTTGCGGGAACAGCGGTAGTACTTGCCACCGACCTGCATCGGGCCGAGGCAGCCCAGGCATCCGGACAGGCCGGTGCACGTGTGGTGTGCCCGGCCGATACGCGGGCCGCCGGTGCTGTGTCCGGCGAGCGCGGCGCGGGCCCGCATCACCAGTTCCTCGGGGAGCGGTTCGCACTCGTCGGCCAGTACGCGGACGCGTTCTCCCTCGGAGTTCCGGTACTCCCGGGGCTGGTAGCGAGGGCCGTCCCCGGGCATCGGCATCCAGCCGAGGTACACGGGGTTGCGCGCGATGGCTATGACAGCGCCGGGCCGCCACGGACCACCCCCGGGGGACTCGATGCCCTCGCTGGTGAGCGCACGGGCGAGGGACCGGGCCGGGACGCACTCGCTTTCGCCGCGGGTGGTGCCGCCGGCCAGGTCGGTCACGATGCGCTCGACGACCGGCCACTTGTCGCCGTGCCGCAGCTTGCGGTCCTTGCCGGCCACGAGACCGTATGGCGCTCGGCCGGACCATCGGCCCGTCTCGCGCTGCCGCGCCTTCGTGCTCTTGATGTTGTAGCTCAGCCGCTGGGAGAACTCGCGGGCCTGCTCGGCGCGGTCGATGATCCACCGGCGATCGCGCTCGATCGAACTGTCCAGGCCCTCATAGTCGAAGATGACCCGGGCCTTGCCCAGGACCGGCCCGATCTCGTCGATCCCCTTGCGGGTGAAGCGGTCCATGGCGAAGTTCCAGAGGCAGGGCACCTCGCCGTTCATGACGGCAGCGAGGGCCTTGTCGAACTCAGGGCGGACGACGTCCGACCAGGCGGACAGGTTGTCCACCCAGACCTTCCGCACCCTGAAGCCCTCGCGGGTTGCCCAGGCGCGGCCCGCGGCCTCCTGCGCTTCGACGGACAGCAGGTCGCGCGGATCGGTGTTGCGGACGACGTGGGACTTTCGGAGATAGAGATCGACTTCCTGCACGGCAAACGGCCCTCCTCGAACCGGCCCCGTCTGGGGTTGGGGGGACATGTTTGCGTGTTTTTCCGGCCGTCGCCGGCAACGAGACGCTGCGCAACGGTCTGCCCGGCGGGCTGTACTCCCTGCTCACCCATGCCGACGAGTACGCCCGTCTGAGTCGACAGCCGGGCCTGATGCCCGCGGCGGTGGATGAGCTGCTGCGATTCTGGCCCCCGGTGCTGGACTTCCGACGCACCGCTACCCGAGACGTGGTGTTGGCCGGGCAGCTGATCCGCGGCGGGGACAAGGTGGTCGTCTACCACGTATCCGCCAACCGAGACGAAGCGGTTTTCCCGGAGCCGGACCGCCTGGACATCGCTCGCACGCCGAACGACCACGTCAGCTTCGGGTTCGGCCCCCACTTCTGCGTCGGAGCGCGACTGGCGAGGATCCAGATGTCGGCGCTGCTCCGACGGATCATCGCCGAGCTGCCCGACCTGGAGCTCACGTCGGGCGTGCCGCCGACGCGGCTCGTCTCCAACTTCCAGAACGGGCTGAAGAGATTGAGCGTCCGGTGGCGGTAGGGCGGGCCTTCTGCAGGCCGTCCGTCCGTCGGGCCGGTCGATGCCGGCCCGCGAACGCGAGGTGGCCCCGGGGTCCGGCGGCCGCCGTCACCGGCCGACCGCGCACCGGGCCTTGCGCACGGCACTGACGACGCCGCCGCTCCCGGCTCCGATCACGACTCCCAGCGGATCGCGAGCAGCGCCGCGTCGTCGGTCAGGCCGACGGCGCCGACCCATTCCCCCACGTCTGCCAGCAGGGCGTCCAGCAGGTCGGCGGGGCTCCCCGCGGGCAGCCCCGGCAGGCGCTCCTCCAACGGGTAGAAGACGCCCCCGGCGCCCCGGGCCTCGGTCACGCCGTCGGTGTGCAGGAGCAGCGAGTCGCCGGGTTCGGGGTCGAAGTGTCGTGTGGGGTACTCGTCGCCGGTCAGCCCGAGCAGGCCCAGCGGGGGAGCGGGGAACGGCGGTTCCAGCGCATTGACCCGGCCGGCCCGGCGCAGCAGCGGGGGCGGGTGGCCGCAGTTCACCAGCGCGGCCGGCTCCCGTCCGGGCGGGACCGACAGCAGCAGCGCGGTGGTGAAGCGGTCCGCGTTCGGGCGGGCGGCCAACGCGCCGTCCAGCCGCTCGGCCAGCCGCCCGAGGTCGGGTTCGGTGCGGGCGGCTTCGCGGAACACTCCGAGGACGTCCGCGGCGGTCTCCACGGCGGGGAGTCCGTGCCCTTGGACGTCGCCGAGCAGGATCCGTACCCCGAAGCGGGTCTCGACCACGGCGTACAGGTCCCCGCCGATCCGGGCCTCGGCCGCCGCCGCGACGTAGCGCACCGCGACCCGCAGTGGCCCGATCCGCTCCGGCGGCGGCCGTAGCAGGGCCCGCTGCGCGGCCTCGGCCACCGTGCGGACCTGGAACAGCTCCCGCTCGCGGGCCGCCACCAGCACCACGTTGGCCGCGCTGGCCAGGGTCGCGGCGAGCACGGTGATCAGCGCGGTGAGGTGCACCTCGGTCGGCAGCTCGGTGTTGGTGGTCTCCAGCAGTCCGACGGCCAGCACGGCCAGACCGCCGGCCGCCAGCGGTACCCGGGCGCTGCGGGTGGTCGCCCCGGCCAGCACCGGCGCCACCGCCAGCACGGGCGACAGCGTCGTCCCGGGCCCGGTCACCAGGTCGGCCACGACGGCGGCGACCAGCAGCAGGAACGCGCAGAACAGCAGCAGCCTTGTGCGCCGCGGCAGGTGCAGCGGCGGCATCCCGTCCGGTCTGTCGGCACGCACGTGTCCTCCAGGCTGGGAAAGGCCCCACCCTCCACTGTCTCCGGGCTCCCGGCAGGCGGCACCTCGGGCCAGTGGCCGTGTCCGGCACCGGCTGCCGGCGGTCCGGAGCAGCATCGGCGGTCCGGCCGGCGGCACCGCGGAGCCCTTCGGCCGCGGCGAGCCGGGCCAGTCCGCCGAGGGCGGCGGCCAGTGCGGCGTATCCGGCGGTCGGTACGGTGTCGGGTCCCCGGCGGTCGGCGGCCCATCCGGCGGCGAGGTTGCCGGTCACGGCCCCAGCGCCGTACGGGAGGAGCATCCGGAGCACCGAACTCCCGGACGCCCCGACGGCGTGCGCAGCCTGGTCGGGTCGCGGAAGCGGGTCGGGGGTCCCCGTGGCCGTACGGGGCGGTCAGCCCGCGCAGGCCGGGCAGAGCCCCCGGTAGGTGACCTCGGCCTGGGAGACGGTGAATCCGAAGCGCTGCTCGGCCGGGAGGTCAGCCAGCGGGTTGCCCAGGGGGTGGACGTCGCGGATGGCACCGCAGCCGGTGCAGACCAGGTGCTGGTGCGGGCGGTGGGCGTTGGGGTCGTAGCGCTTGGCGCGCCCGTCGGTGGAGACCTCGATGACCTCGCCGAGCGTGACCAGCTCGCCGAGGGTGTTGTAGACCGTCGCCCGGGAGATCTCCGGGAGGCGCTCGGCCGCCCGGGCGTGCACCTCGTCCGCGGTCAGGTGCACATGCTCGCCGTCCAGGACCTCGGCCACGACACGCCGCTGGGAGGTCAGGCGCCAGCCGCGCCCGCGCAGTCGCTCCAGCAGGTCACTCATATCGGTTCACCTATTCAGGTCAAGGGGAAGACCGGAGTTTACCAATACACATCCTGCGGCCTCCGGATCCCGATCGGATATGGGCTTGGTGTCATTCTTGACTTGGATTCCGTCCATCGTAGGATCGGCTCCGGCGCTAGCCTGGTCAGCAGCAGCACGTGTCTCCCGTTGCTGTGGTACGCAGCAGCAACACGTGGCACGCAGCTCCGGACAGCACCGACAGGTGCCGAAGGCAGCCAGAGAAGACACCGTGATCCGCCTTGTGAGGGAAGGATTCCCATGTCTGACATCCACGATGCAACCGGCGTAGGGGCGAACGCGGAAGGCTGCCCGGTGAACCACGGGCGCGCGCCGCACCCCACCCAGGGCGGTGGGAACCGCCAGTGGTGGCCGGAACGGCTCAATCTCAAGATCCTTGCCAAGAACCCCGCCGTGGCCAACCCGCTCGGAGCGGAATTCGACTACCCGGCGGCCTTCGACGCGCTCGACCTCCCGGCCGTCAAGCGGGACATCCAGGAGGTGCTCACCACCTCGCAGGACTGGTGGCCGGCCGACTACGGCAACTACGGCCCGTTCATGATCCGCATGGCCTGGCACAGTGCCGGCACCTACCGGATCAGCGACGGCCGCGGCGGCGCCGGCGGCGGTCAGCAGCGCTTCGCCCCGCTGAACAGCTGGCCCGACAACGCGAGCCTGGACAAGGCCCGCCGCCTGCTGTGGCCGGTGAAGAAGAAGTACGGCCGCAGCCTGTCCTGGGCCGACCTGATCGTCCTGGCCGGCAACGTCGCCCTGGAGGGCATGGGCTTCCGGACCTTCGGCTTCGGCGGCGGCCGGGTCGACGAGTGGGAGCCGGACGAGGACGTCTACTGGGGCCCGGAGACCACCTGGCTGGGCGACGAGCGCTACACCGGCGACCGCGAGCTGGAGAACCCGCTGGCCGCCGTCCAGATGGGCCTGATCTACGTCAACCCCGAGGGCCCCAACGGCAACCCGGACCCGATCGCCGCCGCCCGCGACATCCGCGAGACCTTCTACCGGATGGCGATGAACGACGAGGAGACCGTCGCGCTGATCGCCGGCGGCCACACCTTCGGCAAGACCCACGGCGCCGGCCCGGCGGACAACGTCGGCCCGGACCCCGAGGACGCGCCGATGGAGCAGCAGGGCCTCGGCTGGAAGAGCCGCTTCCGCACCGGTGTGGGCGGCGACGCCATCACCAGCGGCCTGGAGGGCGCCTGGACCCCCACCCCGGTCACCTGGGACAACAGCTTCTTCGAGACGCTGTTCGGCTACGAGTGGGAGCTCACCAAGAGCCCGGCCGGCGCCCACCAGTGGAAGCCGAAGGACGGCGGCGGCGAGGGCACCGTCCCGGACGCGCACGACCCGGCCAAGCGCCACGTGCCGATCATGCTCACCACCGACCTGTCGCTGCGCCTCGACCCGGTCTACGAGCCGATCTCCCGGCGCTTCCTGGAGGACCCGGACGCGTTCGCCGACGCCTTCGCCCGCGCCTGGTACAAGCTGACCCACCGCGACATGGGCCCGGTCGTGCGCTACCGCGGCCCGGAGGTCCCGTCCGAGCAGCTGCTCTGGCAGGACCCGCTGCCGACGGTCGACTACCAGCAGGTCGGGGTCGCGGACGTGGCCGACCTCAAGCGGCGGATCACCGCCACCGGCCTGTCGGTGGCCGAGCTGGTCTCCACCGCCTGGGCGGCGGCCTCCTCGTTCCGCTCCAGCGACAAGCGCGGCGGCGCCAACGGCGGCCGGATCCGGCTGCAGCCGCAGATCGGCTGGGAGGTCAACGAGCCCGACCGGCTGGCCTCGGTGCTGAGCGCCCTGGAGGGCGTGCAGCGGGAGTTCAACGCGCAGGCGGGCGGCGGGACGCAGGTCTCGCTGGCCGACCTGGTGGTGCTGGCCGGCGGCGTCGGCGTCGAGCAGGCTGCCAAGGCCGCGGGCCTCGCCGTCGAGGTGCCGTTCGCGGCGGGCCGGGTGGACGCGCCGCAGGAGCTGACGGACACCGAGACCTTCGCCGCCCTGGAGCCCAAGGCCGACGGCTTCCGCAACTGGGTGGGCAAGGGCAACCGGCTGCCGGCCGAGCACCTGTTGCTCGACAAGGCGAACCTGCTGGGCCTGAGCGCCCCCGAACTGACCGTGCTGGTCGGCGGCCTGCGTGTGCTGGGCGCCAACCACGGCCGGTCCGCGCACGGTGTCCTGACCGCGACCCCCGGCGTGCTGACGAACGACTTCTTCGTCAACCTGTTGGACCTGGACACCCGTTGGACCGCCACCTCGGGGGACTCGAACACCTTCGAGGCGCGGGACGCCTCGGGCAAGGTCACCTGGAGCGGCACCCGGGCCGACCTGGTCTTCGGCTCGAACGCCGAACTGCGGGCCGTCGCCGAGGTGTACGCGAGCGACGACGCCAAGGAGAAGTTCGTGACGGACTTCGTCGCGGCCTGGGTCAAGGTCATGAACGCGGACCGCTTCGACCTCGCCTGATCCCCGCACGGCGGTGACGGCGGGAGCCCGGGGGCGGACGACCCCCGGGCTCCCGCCCGTCGTGGCCCCGGCCCCCGGCCCCGGCCGACGGTCGGCCGACGGGACCGGCCAGTCGTGGCCCCGGCCCGGACCCACGCCCGTCCCCGGCCGCTACGGCAGTTCGGGCACCGACCCCACGCTGACCAGCCCGGTCTCGTACGCCGCGACCACCACCTGGGCCCGGTCCCGCAGGCCCAGCTTGCCGAGGATCCGGGCCACGTGCGTCTTCACCGTCGCCTCGGACAGCTGCAGCCGGGCGGCGAGTTCGGCGTTGCTGAGGCCGCGCGCGAGCAGCCCCATCACCTCCAGTTCGCGCGGGGTGAGCGTGCCCAGCTCCCGGTGCGGCGCGGCGGCGGTCGGGGCGTCCGGGCGGGCGAAGCGCTCGACCAGGCGGCGGGTGATGGCGGGGGCGAGCAGCGCGTCCCCGGTGCGGACCAGCCGGACCGCGCCCGCCAGGTGTTCCGGGGTGACGTCCTTGAGCAGGAAGCCGCTCGCCCCGGCGGCCATGGCCGCGTACACGTAGTGGTCGAGGTCGAAGGTGGTCAGCATGATGATCCGCGGTGGCTGCTCGGACGGGGCGGCGAGGATCCGGCGGGTCGCCTCCAGTCCGTCCAGGCCGGGCATCCGGATGTCCATCAGGACGACGTCCGGTCTGGTCCGGCGGACGGCGGAGACGGCCTGCTCGCCGTCCTCGGCCTCGGCGACGACCTCGATCCCCTCCGACTCCAGGATCAGACGGAAGCCGGTGCGGACCAGTGCCTGGTCGTCGGCGACCGCCACTCGGATCGGCTGCGCGTTCATGGGCTCTCCAACGGGATCAGGGCCGTGACGCGGTAGCCGCCGCGCGGCCGGGGGCCGGTCTGCAGGGTGCCGCCGTAGACGGCGAGGCGTTCGCGCAGGCCGAGCAGGCCGCGTCCGTTGCCGGTGGTGGCGGCGCCGGTGGGGCGGCCGCCGGTGTCGGTGACGTCCACCGTCAGCCGGCCGGGGGCGTACTCGACGGTCACCGCGGCGGCGGCGCCGCCCGCGTGCTTGACGGTGTTGGTCAGGGCCTCCTGGACGACCCGGTAGGCGGCCAGTTCGACCCCGGGCGGTACGGACCGGTGCTCGCCGCGGACGGCCAGCTCGACGGGCAGCCCGGCCCGGCGGACGCCCTCGACCAGTGCGTCCAGCCGGCCGAGGCCGGGCTGGGGACTGAGGTCGGCGTCGGCGGCAGGGTCCCCGCCGGTCTCCGAATCGATGGTCAACAGGCCCATCACGTGCCGTAGTTCGGTCATCGCCGCACGCCCGCCGGACTCCACCGCGGCCATCGCCTCGCGGGCCTTGTCCGGGGCGGTGTCCAGGATCTTGCGGGCGGCCCCGGCCTGGATCGTCATCATGCTCACGTTGTGGGTGACGACGTCGTGCAACTCCCGCGCGATGCGCGCCCGTTCCAGCTCCACCGCGCGTCGCAGCGCGGCCAGCTGCTCGCGCTCCAGCGCGGAGAGCCGCTCCCGCCCCTCGTCCACCCGGCGGCGCCACATCCGCAGTTCGTAGGCGACCGCGAACACCGGCACCAGCACCAGGACGGCGATCACCCCGTTGGGGAAGTGCGGCAGCTTGGCCTCGGCGAAGAGCAGCACCAGCGCGGCGGTCGCGGCCGGGAGGCTGAGCAGCACGGCCGCCGGACGGCGCCCGTACGCGGCCACGCTGTACGCGGCGACGATGACCGACACGCCCGCCGAGTACGCGATGTCCTGCGACTGGTGACGGACCAGTAACGCGGCCGGCAGCACCGTCCAGAGCACCGCCAGCGGGTGGCGGCGACGCAGCACCAGTGGCAGCGGCACCAGCGGGACCAGCAGCAACAGCCCGGTCACCGTGGTCACCTGCGGGTTGTCCGCGATGGTCGCGTAGCGACCGCTGCTGATGGCGAGAAAGAGGGCCAGGGCGACGTCGAAGGCCTGGCCGCGCCGGGTCGGCCGGGGCGGCGGGGCGTCGCCCGGGCCGTCGGCCAGGCGGAGCGCCGCGCGCAGCCGCCGCACCGTCGGATGGTTGATCACCGGGACATTGTGCGGGCCGGGGGCCGCCCGGCACAGCCCTGCGGGCGGCGGTGACCGGTACACCCGGCGACTACGTCGCAAGGATGACGCCGCGTCCGGTCCGCCGGGCGCGGTACGGGAGTTGCCGCGGGCGGCGGACGCCACCGGGCGCCGCCCGTCCGTACCGTCGTGCCGACCACCAGGCGGAACGGACGAAGGAGCGGGGATGAGCGGCGTCCGAGGAGTGACAGGACCGGGGCCGGGCGACGGCCCGGTGATCGAGCTGAACGGGGTGAGCCGCCATTACGCGGGGGCCCGGGCGGCGCTGGACGGAGTCACGCTGAGCGTGCGGGCGGGGGAGTCGGTGGCCGTGCTCGGGCCGTCCGGGAGCGGGAAGTCCACCCTGCTGAACCTGGTGGCCGGACTGGACCGGCCGAGCGCCGGGACGGTCACCGTGGCCGGGATCCGCGTCGACCGGCTGGGCGAGGCGGCCTCGGCCCGCTACCGGCGCGCCACCATCGGCATGGTGTTCCAGTTCTTCAACCTGCTGGACGACCTCACCGTCGCCGACAACGTGGTGCTCGCCGGTGAACTGGCCGGCGTGCCGCGCGCCGAGGCCCGGCGCCGGGCCGGCGAGCTGCTGGAGTCGCTCGGGATCGACCGGCACGCCCGCGCCCACCCGGGCCGGCTCTCCGGCGGTGAGCGCCAACGCGTCGCGGTGGCCAGGGCGTTGATGAACCGGCCGACGCTGCTGCTCGCCGACGAGCCGACCGGTGCGCTGGACTCGGCCTCGGGCGAGGACGTCAAGGAGCTGTTCCGGGACCTGCACGAGGAGGGCCAGACCGTCCTGCTCGTCACCCACGACCTGAGCCTGGCCGAGGACTGCGCGACCCGCACGGTCCGGATGCGCGACGGCCGGGTCGAGGCGGACTCGGAGGTCGCGGCGTGACCGCGCTCGGACGGGTCGTGCGCGCCGGGGTCCGCAGGCGCCGGACCCAGTCGGTCGCGGTCGGGCTGGCCGCGATGGTGGCGACCACCTGCTCCGTCCTCGGCGGCTCGCTGCTGGTCGCCTCCCAGGCCCCCTTCGACCGGGCCTTCGACCGTCAGCACGGCGCCCACCTCACCGCGCGCTTCGACGGCACCAGGACGGACGCCGGGCAGCTCGCCGCCGCCGTGCACGCCGCCGGGGTGACGGCCGCCGCCGGGCCGTTCCGCACCGTCACCGTCGACCCCGAACCCGGCCCGGGAACGGACGCGGGCGTCCCGCCCGGCCTGACCATGGCGCCGATGACCGTCACCGGCCGCGTCCCGGCCGCCGCCGACGTCGACGACGTCGACCTCCTCCAGGGCAGGTGGCCGGAGCAGCCGGACGAAGTGGTGATCGACACCGGGTACCGGAACCAGCAGGCGGACGTCGGCGGCACGCTGCGCCTGCCCGGCCTGCCGGGGGCACCGGTGCTCAAGGTCGTCGGCCTCGCCCGGTCCGTCAGCCGCACCTCCGACGCCTGGGTGACCCCGGACGCCGTCGCCGCCCTCACCGCGCCCGGCGACACCCCCGGCTACGCGCTGCTCTACCGCTTCGCCCGGGCCGGCACCGCCGACGAGGTGGCCGCCGACCGCGCCGCCGTGGCCGCCGCCGCGCCCGCCGGCTCGCTCATCGGCGCGCAGTCCTGGCTCACCGCCAGGCAGGGCTCCGACCGCAACACCGCGCTGTTCCTGCCGTTCATGGTCGCCTTCGGCCTGCTCGGCCTGGCGATGTCCGTCCTGGTGGCGGGCAACGTGGTGGCCGGCGCCGTCGGCACCGCGACCCGCCGGATCGGCGTCCTCAAGGCCCTCGGCTGCACCCCCGCCCAGGTGGTGCGGGCGTACGTCGCCCAGGCCCTGGTCCCGGCCGCCGTCGGCACCCTGCTCGGCGTGGTCGTCGGCAACCTGCTGACCGTCCCGGTGCTCGCCACCACCGGGCAGCTCTACAGCACCACCACCTCCGGCATCGCGCCCTGGGTCGACGTCGCGGTGGCGGGCGGCACCCTCGCCGCCGTCTCCCTCACCGCCTGGGCCGCCGCCGCCCGTGCCGGACGGCTGCGCACGGTGGACGCGCTCGCCGTCGGCCGGACGACGGGCGGCACCCGGCGGGACGCCGTTGCGCGACGCGCCACCGCGCTGGCCGCCCGGCTGCCGCTGCCCCGGCCGGTGAGCCTCGGCCTCGCCCAGCCCTTCGCCCGCCCGGCCCGGGCCGCCGGGACGCTCGCGGCGGTGCTGTTCGGCACGGCGGCGGCGGTGTTCGCCGTCGGCATGGGCGGCACGATGGCCTGGGTGCAGGAAGCGAAGAACCACGACGTCGCCGACGTCCAGGTGCACCCCCAACGGCCCGACGCCCCGACCGCGGGCCGGCCGGCCCCGGTGCCCGGGCCGGTCGCGGCCGACCCGGCCGTCGTCACTGCGGCGCTGGCCGCCCAGCCCGGCACCGCGTCCCTCTACGGCACCGGCGTCGAGGACGTGACCGTGCCCGGAGTCGCCGGCAACACCACGGTGACCGCCTTCACCGGCGACAGCAGCCGGGCCGGCTACCGGATGGTGTCCGGCCGCTGGTACCGGGGGCCGGGAGAGGCCGTCGCACCCGCCACCTTCCTGACCGAGGCCTCGGCGAAGCTCGGCGACCGGGTGACCTTCACGACCCACGGGCGGCCCGTCACCGTCCGGATCGTCGGCGAGGTCTTCGACCCCCACGCGCAGACCGACGAACTGTTCACCGACGCCGCCACCTTCCCGCCCGGAACGGCCCCCGCGCCGGCCGTCTGGTTCGTCGGCCTCAAGCCCGGCACCGACCGCGCCGCCTTCGCCACCGCGGTCAGCGCCGCACTCGCCCCCGCCCACATGACCGCCGAGGCCGACGCGTCGCACCGCTCCAGCGACGTGATCCTCGCGATGCGCTCCCTCACCGCCACGCTGACCGCGCTGCTGGTGGCGGTCGCCGGACTCGGGGTGTTCAACACCGTCGTCCTGGAGACCAGGGAACGCCGACGGGACACGGGCGTCACCAAGGCGATCGGCATGACCCCGGTGCAGACGGTGGCCGCGGTGCTCGCCTCGGTGGTTCTGGTCGGCGCCGTCGGCGGCGCGCTCGGCCTGCCCGTCGGCCTGCTGCTGCACCGGGTCACGGTGCCAGCCATGGGCCACTCCGCCGGGCTGAACTTCCCGGCCTCGGCGCTGAACGTCCTCTCCACCCCGCTGCTGGCGCTGCTCGGACTGGGCGGCGTGCTGATCGCGGTGCTCGGCGCGCTGCTCCCGGCCGTCCGGGCGGCCCGGGCGAGGACGGTGGACGCCCTGCGGGCGGAGTGACGGCGGTCGCGGGAGGCCCGGGTGGCGGCGGGCGGCGCGCGCCGGGCAGCGCGGTCAGGCCTTGCCGGGCCCGTCGGTGGGTCCCTCGGTGGGTCCCTGTGCCGGGGTCTGCCGCTCCTCGGCCTCGTGCTCCGCAGCCCGCTGCTCCTCGGCCTTCTTCTCCGCCGCCCGGACCTGCTCGGTGAACGTGTGTGCGTCGATCCGCTCGACCGTCGCCCCGTGCCGGGCGGCCAGGTCGTCGGCCGGGCCGGGCGAGGCCTCCCGCATTTCCAGGACGACCAGCGCGCCACCGTCCGGCACCCGGGTCGAGAGCACGATCAGGGCGGCGCCGGCCTCGGACGCGTACCGCTCCTCCGCCGCGTTGCCGAGGGCCGCGCCCGCCGCGAAGCCCAGCAGCATGCCGACCGGCCCGGCGAGCAGCCCGACCAGCCCGCCCAGCAGGCCCGAGCCGACGGTGGCGACGCCCGCGCCCCGGGTGAAGGTGTCCTTGATGTCGAGCACCCCGTCGGTGCTGCGCTCCAGCGCGGCCGCCACCCGCAGGCCCGGCAGGTGCTGCGCCTCCTCGAAGGCCGGGCGCCGGTCGGCGGCATCGGGGAAGGTCAGCAGGACGGCGTTGTGCTGCTCGCTCATCGCACTCCGATCGGGCCGGGACCGGCGGGTGGCCGGGCCTCCATCGTCACCCTGGGTGCAGGGCGGTGCCACAGGAGGGCGGTGTTCAAACCTCAGCCGGGGCTCACCCCGTCGCAGCCGTCCGGCTTTCGGACAGGTGTGCGGGGGTCTGTGGGGCCGAGCCGCGCGAACGGGCCGGACGTGGCCTGGGGGAACGGGGAGGAGGGCGTCGGGCGGACGCTATTTCGATCCTGGCCGAAATCGGAACCGGTGATGCGCGGGCCCTGGTGTGACGGGTGGACCGCTGTCAGGATCCCGACCCGGCACACCCGTGCCAGACCGAACGCTTGGAGGAGGCACCATGCAGCCCACGGCTGAGCAGGTTCGCGCGCTCAAGGACGAGGACTTCCGGCTCACCCTCGGTCAGGGCCACCAGGTCCACCCGGCCGGCGAGCCGACGGACGAGCTCTACGTGACCGCCGCCGTGCAGGCGAGCACCTGCGGCGGCTGGTCGAGCTGCGGGCACGTCTGCAGCTTCTGACACCGGGGGCCGACGCGGCCGCCGGTCGCACCGGCGGTCCGCGTCGGTCCGTGCCGCACCCTTCGGAGGCGGCCGTCCGACAGCGCTGTGCAGCGCAACGCAACGCAGTACAGCGCAGCGCAATGCAGTGCCGGGCAGCCCAGCCCAGAGCAGAGAGGCAGCACCGCCCCGTGGCCGACGCGTCCGAACTCCTCCGGGCTGCCGCCCGAGCCGTCCCGCTGTCCGCCCGCGGCCCGGTGCCGGAGGGCGGCGCCCCCGAACAGGAGGCCGTCGAACAGGAGGCCGCCGAACGGGCCGTCCGGAAGCTGGACCGCTGGCGGGCCCAGGCACCGTTCGACCGGGACGGTTGGTTCGAGCGCCGCCTCGCCGCCGACGGCCTCGACCCGGAGGCCCTGCGCGCCCTCCTCGCCGAGCGCCCGGACGCGCTCGCCAGCCGCCTCGGGGTGCCCCCGTGGGCCGAGCGCCTCGCCGCCGCGTTCCACCGCCACGCCCCCGCGGCCGCCCCGGAGGGCCGAGCCGCCCCGGCCGTACCGCCCGTCCTGGCCGTTCCCGAGGAACACGCCTTCGCCCGGCTCGTCGCACCGCTGCTCGCCGACGCCCGCGACCGGCTGCGCGCCGGGATCGCCGGGCTGGACGCCCCCGCGCTCGGCACCCCCGAGGACCTGACCGCGCTCGCCCTCCCCGCGCTCACCGCGACCGTCCACGGGACGGCCACCCGGACCGTCATCACCGAACTCCATGTCGCCCGCCTCACCGGCGAGTCGACCGGCGAGACCCCCGAGCTGCGCTACCGCGACTTCCTGGACCGGCTCACCCGCCCCGAACGGGCACTGCACCTCCTCTCCGAGTACCCGGTCCTGGCGTTCCGCCTCGTCACCGCTGCCGAGCAGTGGACGGACACCACCCTCACCCTGTTCCGCCGGCTCGCCGCCGACCTGCCCGCCCTCACCGCCACCTTCGCGGGCGGCCGCCCGCTCGGCCGGCTCGCCGAACTCACCACCGGTCTCGGCGACCCGCACCGGGGCGGCGCCACGGTCGGCTCGCTGCGCTTCGAGCACGGCGTCCGGATCGTCCACAAGCCGCGCCCGTTCGGCGCCGAGACGCACTTCCAGCAACTCCTGCACTGGCTCAACCCCCGGCTGCGGCTGCCCCTGCGTGACCTCGCCCACCTGCCCGGCGACGGCTACGGCTGGGTCGCCCACGTCACTGCGGAACCGGCACGTGACGAAGCCGAGTTGAGCGACTTCTACCACCGGGCCGGAACCCTCGCGGCGCTGATGTACGTCCTGGACGCGGTCGACTGCCACGCCCAGAACCTGCTCGCCGTTCGCGACCAGCCCGTCCTCATCGACCTGGAGGCACTCCTCCACCCCGACCTGCACGAGCCCGCCAAGGACCTCTCCGAGTCCGAGCGGCTCGCCCGCCACCGGGCCCGGCACTCGGTCCTGCGCTCCGGCCTGCTCCCCGAACGCATGTGGGACGAGGGCAACGGCGGCACCGACCTCTCCGCCCTCGGCTGGGACCCGGCCAGCCTCCCGCCCCGGCCCGCCCCCGTCCTCGTCGGCCAGGGAACGGACGAACTGCGGCTGGAGTACCGGAGGTTGCCCGTCGAAGCGCCCGGCAGCCGTCCGGTCCCCGCCGGGCAGCCGCTGCGACTGGCCGACCACCTCGGCGCGCTGGAAGCCGGATTCACCGAGGCCTACCGGCTGCTGGCCGCCGACAAGGACCGGCTCCGCACGCTGCTCCGGGCGTTCGCGGGGGACGAGACCCGGCTGCTGCGCCGCGACACCTTCGAGTACCGCAGCCTCCTCAACACCGCCTGTCACCCCGACCTGTTGCGCGACGCCCTCGACCAGGACCGCCACCTCGACCGGCTCTGGGCGCTCGCCGCCTGGGAGGAGCACGCCCTCGCCTTCGTCGCCCATGAGCGCGCCGACCTGTGGCGCGGCGACGTGCCCGTCTTCACCGTCCGCCCGGACGGCGTCGACGCCCGCTCCGCCACCGGCGCCGTCATCCCCGGTGTCACCGACCGGCCCGCCCTGGACCTCGCGCTCGCCAAGGCGGACGGCCTCGGCGAGGAGGACCTCGCCCACCAACTCCAGCTCCTGCGCCTTTCGGTGACGACGGCCGACGGTGCTCGCGAGCCGCGCCGGACGGTCACCGTCGACGTGCGGGATCTACCCGCCGAGGCCGGCGAACTCGACGGAGCGGGCGAGGTGGCCGGGCCCGACGAGGCGGCAGGGCTCGCCGGCCGTGCCCTCGCCAAGGCCGTCGAGGCGGGCGAGCAGCTGCTCCGCGAGGCCCACCGGGGCAGCGCCGACCTCGCCTGGGCCGGCCCCAACTGGACGCCGCCCGGCCGCTGGGCCCCCGCCGAACTCGGCCCGGACCTCTACAGCGGTACGGCGGGCATCGCGCTCTTCCTGCACCAGCTCGCCGTCGTCACCGGGGACCGGTCGCACGGCCAGGCCGCGCGCGCTGCCGAACTGACGCTCCGGCACCAGATCCGCCGCCGTGCCGACCGGCTCGGCGGCGGGCTGGCCGGGACGGGCGGCGTGCTCTACGCCCTCGCGCAGTTCGCCGCCCACCACCCCGACGCCGAACTCGACGACCTGGCCGGGCTGGTGATCGGCCGGATCGCCGCCACCGCACCCGAGGACACCCTCCACGACCTGCTCTCCGGCAACGCGGGTGCCATCGGCGGCCTGCTCGCCTGGGAGGCCGTCCGGCCGGGCCCGGCCGTCACCGCCGCCCTGGCCGCCTGCGCCGAACGCCTGGCCCGGTCCGCCGCCCCGCACCCCGAGGGCGGCGTCGGCTGGCTCCCCGCCTCCCTCGCCGGGGCCGCAGACCGCCCCCTGGCCGGGTTCGCCCACGGCGGCTCCGGCATCGCCTGGGCCCTCGCCCGCGCCGGCCACCGCCTCGGCGACCCGGCGCTGCCCGAACTCGCGCTCGCCGCGCTCGACTACGAGCGCACCCTGTTCGACCCGTCCGCCGCCAACTGGCGCGACGTCCGCGAGGACGGCGGTCCGGACGGCCCCTCCTTTCCCGCCCTCTGGTGCCACGGCGCCTCCGGGGTCGCCCTGGCCCGGGTCGAACTCGCCGAACTCCTGCCGGACGGAGCGGAGTTGCTGCGCAAGGAGCGGGACACCGCGCTCGACACGGTTCGCCGCGAGGGCTTCGGCCTCAACTTCTCGCTCTGCCACGGCGACCTCGGCAACCTGGAGACCCTCCACCTCGCCGGCGTCCCCTGGCACGCCCGGGCCCACGCCACCATGGACGCCCTCGACACCCGCGGCTGGGTCTGTGGGCTCCCGCACGGCGTCCACAGCCCGTCCCTGATGGTCGGCCTCGCCGGCATCGGCCACGGCCTCCTCCGCCTCGCCGCCCCGGCCCGCGTGCCGTCCCTCCTCGCCCTTCACCCGCCGGTGGCTCCCTGACCGGCCCCGGCTCGGTTCCCCTTCTCCTCGGGCCGGTTGACCACCGGTCCGAGGTCCGGCGGGAGGTGCTCGACGACCAGGGCGACGGCTGCCTCCGGGCCGGCCGGACTGCCGAGCGGGTCGTGGCCGGACGGGTGGTGGACGCGGTAGACCCCGCCCCCCATCGGCTCCACGAACGGGATGCCCTCGTCGGCCCACGGGGAGGTCGTCGAGCGGCTGAACCGCAGGGTGTAGTGGCTGGTCCAGGGGTAGAGCCAGCGCAGCCGGGGTTCGGCGTACGCCGCCCGCAGCAGCCGGACGAGGTCGACGCATTCGCTTCCTGGACCGCGCCCGTGGGTGCGTGCGGTCGATTCCCACCGGGGGATCACCGTCTGCCACCGTGCCTCCACCGCCGCGTCCGGACCGATCGCGCGGGCGGCGGCGATGTCCGGCATCGCGGGCTTGGGCGGGAGTTCGTTCTGACCGTCGGATCGCATGCCGAACAGTCTGCCCGTCCCGTGCGGGATCGGACAGCACGGACTCATCCGTGATCGACCGCCACCAACTCGGCGTTCCCGACACGGAATCGCCCGGATCGAGAGAGACCCGCCGGGACCCGCCGGGACCCGCCGGACGAACGGCGGCCTGGCGGCCCGGCGGCCCGCCGGACCGGCGGACTCAGTCGGCGGCGCGGGCCGCGTCGCGCAGCCGGCGCCAGGTGCGGCCGACGGACCCCAGCCCGGCGCGTCCGGTGCCGGGCCCGCCGGTCTCCCAGGCCCGGGCCGTCCCGGTGAAGGTCTCCGGCTCCGTCGCGGTGACGGGCCCCCTCCGCGCGGCCGGTGCGTCCGGCGAGGCCGGCTGCGCGGAGGAGCGCCGCGCCGCCCGGGCGGCGCGCAGCAGGTCCCCGGGCTCGACCGTGTCGAGCCGCGTCCTGGCATGGCCGAGCAGGGTGGCGCAGGCGTCGGCGATCGCGGCCTGGCCGAGCGGTCGTGCCGGGAGGTCCAGCCCCTCGGCGAGCCGGCGGGCGAGGGCCGTCCGCAGGTCGTCCAGGGAGAGGTCGCGGACGGTCAGCGACAGGTGGGCGGACAGCCCGCCGGCGCCCACCGCGCGGTGGGCGAAGCCGCGCGGGACGTAGAGCACGTCGCCGGGTTCGAGGACGCGGTGCAGGCGTTGCGGCGAGCGCTCGTCGTCCGGGAGTTCTCCGAGGGACCAGTCCGGTGTGGCCGGCGCGTCGTGGACGTACCAGGTCTTGCGTCCGGCGGTCTGGAGGACGAACACGTCGGCGTCGTCGCGGTGCACCGCGAGGCCCTGGCTGCCGGCGGGGGTGACGAAGAAGAACGCCTCGACGCGCCGGTCGAGTTCCTCCGACAGCCGGGTCACCAGCTCACCGGTCGGGCGGTGCCACTGGTCGACGCACCGCAGCAGCAGCGTCGCCCCGGTGCGCAGGCGGGCGAGGACCTTCGCCCGGTCGGCGAAGCCCTCGTACGTCACGCCGTTGACCACGCGCGGGGTGGTGAAGGCCTCGGCCGGGACGGTGACCTTGTCGGAGCGGACCATCTCCAGGTACGGGGTGCGCAGCAGCCCTCCGTCGAAGGCGTCGTCCAACGCGTCGAGGTCGAACGGCGGGGCGGGGGCCTGCGGGGTGAAGACCGCGGGCTCGCGCTGCCACCGGTGGTCGGCGAAGCTCTCGACGTCGCCGACCCAGTGGGCCAGCGTGGGCGATTCCATGGTGTGTCCCGTGGTGTCAGGGGGTTCGGTTCTCGCGGTCGGCGGTCGGCGGTCGGCGGTCGGCGGTCGGCGGTCGGCGGTCGGCGGTCGGCGGTCGGCGGTCGGCGGTCGGCGGTTTCCGGCCCGGAGCCGCCGGGTCAGGCCCCGGTCGCCGCGTCGAACCGCACGGAGAGCAGGGAGCGCAGGGGGACGGGGGCGTCCCGGTGCGGTCCCCGGATGACGAGGCCGTTGTCGAAGGCGACGGTCAGCAGGCGTTCGGCCAGCGGGACGACCAGGTGCTTGGCCCAGCAGCGCGCGCCGTCGAACCCGAACGGCATGAAGGCGGGCGTTTTCTCGGGGTCCGCCACTCCGGTCCACCGTTCGGGCCGGAACTCCATCGGGTCGGACCAGTAGTCCGGGTGCCGGTGCATCAGGAGTGGGAACAGTGCGACGTCGTCCCCGGGGCCGATCTCGGGGTGCAGTGCGGTGTAGGCGTCCCCGCCCTTGCGCCACAGCATCCACGCGGGCGGGAGCAGTCGCAGGGTCTCCCACAGGGCGGCGGTGAGGTCGGCGGGGGCCGCACCCCGCTCCTCGCCCCGCTGTTCCCGCGCCTGCCGCAGCAGCCACAGGGCGTTGCCGGCCAGTGCGGCCACGCCGTCGCAGAGGGTGGCCGTCGCCCGCCGGTACATCGCGATGGCCTGCTTGCGGTCCAGGGGGTCGGAGGCTCCGCGGATCAGTCCGGCCAGTGCGGTCGACCGTCCTGCGGCCTCGGAGCCCGGCCGGAGGGTGACGGCGCGGTCGACGATCCGGGAGAGCGCGTCGGAGCGGGTGACGCCGCGCTTGGACAGCAGGGAGACCGGCAGCGGGTCGGACGCGAAGAGCCAGCGGCGCAGGTAGGAGGTGGACGCGTAGGGCCAGGCGCCGGCGAGTGCGCGGGCCGGGGGCGGCGGTGTCCGGATGCCCGCCATGACGTCCTGCCCGAGCGCGCGGATCGTCCGGGTCGCGCTGTCGTGGGGGATGTCGGCTCCCGCGGCCGGCTTGTAGACCGAGCGCTCGTCGGACCGCACGGGGCGTGCCGCGACGATGTCGGCCAGGAGCCGGCAGTCGGCGACGCCGACCGTGGCCGGGTCGATCCGGAATACCTTTTCGGTCCGGTCCAGCAGGTCGCGGATTCTCGGGGCATAAACCAGGGAATGGTTGCGCACGGCGGCCGGCGCCATTTCTTCCACGAGTTTCCTGCCTTTGTCGGAATGTCGGTGGCGTGCGTTCGTGCCGCGCCGTCGGGTGGGGGACGCGGCTCGGCCGCGCCGCGTCCCCACCCGTCAGCGGTGCATCAGATGACGTGCAGGACCCAGGCGTTGGCGGCGAGGTCCTCGTCCTTCTTGAACTTCTTGACGATCGCCTTGATCATCTTCATGGCTTTCTCCATTTCGTGGTTGTGGGTGCGACGCAGGGTGCGCACCGAGCCGTGAAGCGAATCGGTAATTCCGCTGGCGGACTCCGAAGCGCTTCATTCGTGCCTGGACCCTAACCGACCGTTCGGTGTTTCGACACCCCTCGGACAGAAGATGATCGGATCTCTATGGAATGTTGACGGCCTATTCTTGGGGGAATTGTTATAACCCTGATCCGGAACGTCCACGGGTGGGGGGAAGATGGCGGTATGGAGCTGGGGACCGAGGCCACCGGCCTGCCCGGCGGCCTGCCCGGCGGCGGGAACGGCGGCGGGAACGGCGGAGGGCCCCGCGTCGCCGCGGGGCCCTCCGGTGCGTACGGGAGCGCTCGGTCGCCGAGCCTCCCGGTCGGTCAGTTGTAGCTGGTGGTGACGGTGACGCCGCCGAAGCCCTGCTGGCCGTAGAGGCTGAAGTACACCCAGCCGGACGGCGGGTTGGCGATGGTGAGGGTCTCGTTGTTGCCGCCGGCGGTGGACTTGGCCTGGTACGAGCCGGTGGTGGCCCAGGCGCCGCCGTTGTAGTACAGGTCGGCGTTGCCGGTGCCGCCGCTGGTGGTGATGGTCAGCTGCTGCACGCCGGCCGGGAGGTACAGGAAGCTGTAGCTGTAGTTCCCGGTGGTGGCGGCCACGCCGTCGCGGCGGCAGTTCTTGTCGAACTGCCGGGTGTCGGCGGCGGTGCACAGCGGCGCCTGGGAGGTGGGCAGCGAGCCGCAGTTGTCGGCGGCGCAGGCCTTGAGCCAGGTGGCGAAGTCGGCGTCGTACCGGGTGCCGATGGTGGTCTTGAGCAGGGAGCGGGCGCCGTTCCAGTCGCCGACGCGGTACTTGGCGAGCAGCGCGTCGACGTCCTGGGGGTGCGACTGGAGCATGTAGCGGACGGCCAGGTAGCCCCAGTTGTAGATCCGGGTGGAGTCGGCGTTGTCGTAGGTGCTGTCGAACAGGGTGCTCAGCGCGTAGGTGCCCTTGCCCGCCTGGGCGACGGCATCGTCGTAGTGGACGCCCCGGTAGCTGTAGGAGACGTACTCGGCCAGGCCCTCGACCCACCAGACGGTCGGGGTGGTCATGCCGGCGTCGAAGTCGCCGTAGAAGTCGTAACGGCCGTCCAGGTAGTGGGTGTACTCGTGGTTGAGGTTCCAGATCTGGAACTGGGGGCGCAGCCAGGAGGCCTCGTGGGCGATGAAGCGGGCCTGGTTGCCGGCGACGTCGGGCTTGCCCTCCTCGTACATGCCGCCGTTGTCCACGGCGATGTTGTACATCTCCCAGGCGTAGAGGCTGTAGTTGTAGTAGTCGTCGAAGACGACGACCTCCAGGCTGGTGTTGTTGTCGTTGGCGACCGGGCCGTTGTCCTTGACCACCTTGTGGAAGTACGCGTCCTGGTTGACCAGGCTGGTGCAGGTGTCGGCGAGCTGCTGCGCGGTCATGTCCTGGGCGCGGATGCGCAGGTTGGCGTTGCAGGTGTGGTCGACGGTGAGCACGAGCGGGACGAGCTTGGCCGGGACGTCACAGGTGCCGTAGTAGGAGCAGTTGCCGCTGTCCTTCTTCTCCGCGAACCAGAGCAGGTTCATGGTGAGCGGGCCGGTGTTGCCGACCAGCGGGTAGCGGTTGATCAGGTCCTTGAGGATCGGGCGGCCCTGGGCGCGCAGCGCGTCGTTGGCGACCAGGTTGCCGATCTGGATGCCGATCGAGGTGACCGCGTCGGAGCCGTTCAGCTGGGAGCTGTTGCGGGTGACGAAGCCCGCCATGCTGGTGGCGAACGAGGGGTCGGCCTGCAGGGCGGCGGTGAAGGCCGGCAGGTCGAAGCCGCGCTCGATGACGGTCTCGGTGTTGGCGACGGCGGTGGCCATCGAGCCGGTCCAGGCGGTCGAGTAGCCGTCCAGCAGGCGCTTGACGACGCCGGTGTAGCGGGCGTTCTCCTGGGCGCTGTCGATCAGGGTGACGGCCTCGGCGAGGGTGGCGCCGTTGGCCTCGGTCACGTCCTTGCTGTGCGGGGCGGCGAAGAAGCCGTCCAGCGCGCCGCGGATGGCGGTCTGCAGGGGCGTGCCGTACGGGCCGACGACGTCCGAGTGGTTCCACTGCACGTAGTAGCCGGCGCGCAGGAAGAGCACCAGCTGGCCGGTGGAGGTGGAGTCGTCACCGGGGTAGTTCGTGGCGCTGTCGCGCAGAGCGTTGGCTACGGTGGCCATCTGGGCCTCGTTGAACGCGGCCTTGGCGTCGTTGCCGGTCAGGTTGAACAGCGTGTTGACGCAGTCGAGTCCGGCGGCCTTGACCTGCTGGACCAGTGCGGCACCGGTGTTGCCGGTGAACGCGGAGACGTCGCAGGCGTTGGCGGCGGCGGTGAGCTGCTTCGCCGTCCTGGAGGCGCCGACGGTGCTGCCCGCCGTCGGGGCGGTGGCCTTGGCCTTCGGGTCGGAGGCGAGGGGGCGCGCGTCCTGGGGCGTGTCGGGGGACTTGGGGACGGGGATCGCGTGCGGTGCGGCGGCCTTGGTGGCGGGCGCGGCCGACGTGGCCGTCGACGCGGGGGAGTCGGCCGCGTGGGCCTGCGGGGCGAAGAGTCCGAGGGCGAGGAAGAATGCGGCGCCGAGCGCAGGGAGTCTGCGCGCGTTCGCCTTCGCTATCCGGAAGGGACGCATGTGTGGGGGCCTCCGGGGCCGTTGAGGGTTCGTGCGGTGATTGGGGCGCACGGGTTCCCGATGTGTGACATGTAAAATGGCACAGGGGTCGGCGCGGTGGGAAGTCCCGGGAATGGATTGCCTCCCGATGAAACCGAAACGTTGTCAGGTTCGCGCGGGCGGTCGGCTCCGCGCGGGCACCGCCGCCCGCGCCGCCCCCTCCGCCGCCGCCCGCGGCCGGCGTCGGCGGCCATGGTGCCCGATGTGACGTGCGGAATAAGCAGGAGCCAATACTTCGTTCCTGCAACTCATACGCAATAGTGTTGTCCCGGCACGATCAGCATCGTTCAACCCGCCGAAAGGGGCCGTGTCCTGATGGGCACCTACACGCTTCCCGACCTCCCGTACGACTACTCCGCGCTTGAGCGGGCGATGTCGGCCGAGATCCTGGAGCTGCACCACTCCAAGCACCACGCCGCCTACGTCAAGGGCGCGAACGACACCCTGGAGCAGCTCGCCGAGGCGCGCGACAAGGAGCAGTTCGGCGGCCTGGTCGGTCTGCAGAAGACCTTCGCCTTCCACCTGTCCGGCCACGTGCTGCACTCGCTGTTCTGGCAGAACCTCTCCCCGGAGGGCGGCGACCGCCCCGAGGGCGAGCTGGCCGACGCAATCACCGAGCACTTCGGCAGCTTCGAGACCTTCAGGAAGCAGCTCACCACCGCGACCACCGGCGTCCAGGGCTCCGGCTGGGGCATCCTCTCCTGGGAGCCGCTCGGCGAGCGCCTGATCGTGGAGCAGGTCTACGACCACCACGGCAACGTGGGCCAGGGCACCACCCCGCTGCTGGCGTTCGACGCCTGGGAGCACGCCTACTACCTGCAGTACCGCAACGTCCGCCCGGACTACGTCACCCGCCTGTGGGACGTCGTCAACTGGCAGGACGTCTCGGCCCGCTTCGCGGCCGTCACGGGCGCCTGACCGCCGGCCCCGGGCGTCGACGGCGCCCGGGGCCGGCGTCGGGTGACGGGAACGCCCCGGACCGGTCGGGCGGTCCGGGGCGTTCCCCCGTGCGCGGTGCGGGGCCACGCGGTCCCCGAGGACCGGCGTCGCCGCCTACGGGGCGCCGAAGAAGCCGTCGAGGATCTGCTGGGCGGCCGCTCCCGCGGGCAGGGTGCCGGCGCGGACGCGGGCCTCCAGGTCGGGGGCGAGGCGCCGGACCTCGGGGTGTTCGTGCAGTCGGGCGTAGAGCTGGTCGTGGACCATGGCCCAGGTCCACTCCACCTGCTGGTCACGGCGCTTGGCTGCCAGGGAGCCGGTGGCGTCGAGCACCTTGCGGTGCTGCTGCAGGCGCTCCCACAGGACGTCGAGGCCGACGTTCTCCTGCCCGCTGCAGGTGAGCACCGGCGGGCTCCAGGCCGCGTCGGGGGCCTGCAACAGACGCAGGGCGCCGGCGAGTTCGCGGGCGGCGGCCTTGGCGTCGCGCTCGTGCGCGCCGTCGGCCTTGTTGATGGCGATGACGTCGGCGAGCTCCAGGACGCCCTTCTTGATGCCCTGCAGCTGGTCACCCGTCCGGGCGAGGCTGAGGAGGAGGAAGGTGTCCACCATCCCGGCGACGGCCGTCTCGGACTGGCCGACGCCGACCGTCTCGATCAGTACCACGTCGTAGCCGGCCGCCTCCATCACCACCATCGACTCGCGGGTGGCCTTGGCGACGCCGCCCAGGGTCCCCGAGGTCGGGGAGGGGCGGACGAAGGCCTGCGGGTCGACGGCCAGGCGCTCCATCCGGGTCTTGTCGCCCAGGATGGAGCCGCCGGTCCGGCTGGAGGTCGGGTCGACGGCGAGGACCGCGACCCGGTGGCCCAGCGCGGTCAGCATGGTGCCGAAGGAGTCGATGAAGGTCGACTTGCCGACACCGGGCACCCCGGTGATGCCCACCCGGACCGCCCCGCCCGCGTGCGGCAGCAGCCGCTGGAGCAACTGCTGCGCCAGCGCGCGGTGGTCGGGCCGGGAGGACTCGACGAGGGTGACGGCGCGCGCGATCCAGGCGCGCGAGCCGTCCAGGACACCCGTCACGTAGCTGTCGAGGTCGATCGTCCTCGGTGGCATCCCTCAGCGACCCCGGCTCACAGCTCGTGGCCGAGTTCGGCGGCCAGGGCCGTGAGCAGGTCGTGGGCGGCGTCCGGGATGACCGTGCCCGGGCCGAACACCGCCGCCGCGCCCGCCGCGTGGAGCGCGTCGAAGTCCTGCGGGGGAATGACCCCGCCGACGACGATGGTGATGTCCTCGCGGCCCGCCGCGGCCAGCTCGGCGCGCAGCGCGGGCACCAGGGTGAGGTGGCCGGCGGCCAGCGAGGAGACGCCGACGATGTGGACGTCGGCCTCGACGGCCTGACGGGCGACCTCGGCCGGGGTCTGGAACAGCGGGCCGACGTCCACGGTGAACCCGAGGTCGGCGAAGGCGGTGGCGATCACCTTCTGGCCGCGGTCGTGGCCGTCCTGGCCCATCTTGGCGACCAGGATGCGGGGCCGGCGGCCCTCGGCCCGCTCGAACCGCTCGACCAGGTCGCGGGTGCGCTGGAGGGATGCCGACGGGCCCGCTTCGTCTCGGTACACACCGGAGATGGTACGGATCTGGCCGGAGTGGCGGCCGTACACCTTCTCCAGGGCGTCCGAGATCTCGCCGACGGTGGCCTTGGCGCGGGCCGCGTCGACGGCCAGGTGCAGCAGGTTGCCGTCCAGCGAGCCGCCGCGCTGCGGGCCGGCCTCGGCGGCCCGGGTGAGCGCGTCGAGCGCGGCCTGGGTGACGGCCTCGTCGCGCTCCTCCCGCAGCCGGCGCAGCTTCTCGATCTGCCGGGCGCGCACGGCGGAGTTGTCGACCTTGAGCACGTCGATCTGCTCGTCGCTCTCCACCCGGTACTTGTTGACGCCGATCACCGGCTGGCGGCCGGAGTCGATGCGCGCCTGGGTGCGGGCGGCGGCCTCCTCGACGCGCATCTTGGGGATGCCGGCGTCGATCGCCTTGGCCATGCCGCCGGCGGCCTCGACCTCCTGGATGTGCTGCCAGGCCCGCGCGGCCAGGTCGTTGGTCAGCTTCTCGACGTACGCCGAGCCGCCCCACGGGTCGATGGACCGGCAGGTGCCCGACTCCTGCTGCAGCAGCAGCTGGGTGTTGCGGGCGATGCGCGCGGAGAAGTCGGTGGGCAGGGCGAGTGCCTCGTCCAGGGCGTTGGTGTGCAGCGACTGGGTGTGGCCCTGGGTGGCGGCCATCGCCTCGACGCAGGTGCGGGTGACGTTGTTGAACACGTCCTGCGCGGTGAGCGACCAGCCGGAGGTCTGCGAATGGGTGCGCAGCGACAGCGACTTGGGGTTCTTCGGGTCGAACTGCTTGACCAGTTTGGCCCAGAGCAGCCGGGCCGCGCGCAGCTTGGCGACCTCCATGAAGAAGTTCATGCCGATCGCCCAGAAGAACGACAGCCGGGGCGCGAAGGCGTCCACGTCGAGCCCCACGTCCAGGCCCGCGCGCAGGTACTCAACCCCGTCGGCCAGGGTGTAGGCGAGCTCCAGGTCGGCGGTGGCCCCGGCCTCCTGGATGTGGTAGCCGGAGATGGAGATCGAGTTGTACCGGGGCATCTTCTGCGAGGTGTACGCGAAGATGTCCGAGATGATCCGCATCGAAGGCTGCGGCGGGTAGATGTAGGTGTTGCGGACCATGAACTCCTTGAGGATGTCGTTCTGGATGGTCCCGGCCAGCTTCTCCGGCGGTACGCCCTGCTCCTCGGCGGCGACGATGTACAGCGCCAGGACGGGCAGCACGGCGCCGTTCATGGTCATCGACACCGACATCCGGTCGAGCGGGATGCCGTCGAACAGCTGGCGCATGTCGTAGATCGAGTCGATGGCGACGCCCGCCATGCCGACGTCGCCGGTGACGCGCGGGTGGTCGCTGTCGTAGCCGCGGTGGGTCGGCAGGTCGAAGGCGACCGAGAGGCCCTTCTGGCCGGCCGCGAGGTTGCGGCGGTAGAAGGCGTTGGACTCCTCGGCGGTGGAGAAGCCCGCGTACTGCCGGACGGTCCACGGCTGGTTGACGTACATGGTCGGGTACGGCCCGCGCAGGTACGGGGCGATGCCCGGGTAGGTCTCCAGGAAGTCCAGCCCGGCCAGGTCCTGCGCGGTGTACAGCGGCTTGACGCCGATGCCCTCGGGCGTGTCCCAGACCAGCTCGTCGACGCCCTTGCCGGTGGACTGCCGCCAGGCGGCCTGCCAGCGCTCGTCGGTGGCGTCCGCGGCGGCGTCGCCGTCCAGCCCGATTCCGGTGAAGTCAGGGATCATCGGGCCACTCCGATCAGGTCCAGCAGGGAGGTCAGGACGGCGACCGCGTCCCCGCCCGCGTAGATGAACTCGTCCACGCCGTCCGGCACTTCACCGGGGCGCCCGGCCAGCAGCACCTTCGTGGCGCCGGCCGCCCGCAGGGCGCCGGCGACCGGTGCGGCGTGCTCGCCGTACAGGGCGTCGCTGGAGCAGAGACAGGCGACGCTGGCGCCGGAGGCGGTGAACGCCTCGGCGAACGCGGCCGGGTCCACGGACTCCAGGGAGGTCGTCGCGATGCCGCCGGCCTGGAACAGGTTGGCCGCGAAGGTGGTGCGCGCGGTGTGCGCGGAGGCGGACCCGATCGAGGCCAGGAACAGCTTCGGCCGCTCGCCGGTGGCGGCGAGCGCCGCGTCCGAGCGGTCCCGCAGGGCCTCGTACGCCTCGGCGCGGCGCACCCGCGGCAGGCCGCCGGAGAGCGCGGCCGGGGCCGGCTCGCGGACCAGCGGCTGCTCGTCCAGGTGCGGGAACTCGCTGACGCCGGTGACCGGTTCGCGCCGCTTGGCGAGCTTGACCGAGCGCTCCGCCCAGGTCGCGGCGAGCCGCTCGCCGACCAGCCCCGAGTCGAGCGCGGCCTGCTGCCCGCCGGCCCGCTCGATCTCCTGGAACCAGGCCCAGGCCGCCCGGGCCAGTTCCTCGCCCAGCTGCTCGACGTACCAGGAGCCGCCGGCCGGGTCGATCACCCGGGCCAGGTGGGACTCCTCCAGCAGGATCGACTGGGTGTTGCGGGCGATCCGGCGGGCGAAGGCGTCCGGCAGGCCGAGCGCGGTGTCGAAGGGCAGCACGGTGACGGCGTCGGCGCCGCCGACCCCGGCGGCCAGGCAGGCGATGGTGGTGCGCAGCATGTTCACCCACGGGTCGCGGGCGGTCATCATCACCCGGGAGGTGACGGCGTGCTGACGCTGCGCCGAGGCCTCCGCGGACGCCCCGGAGACCTCGGCGACCCGCGCCCAGAGGCGGCGCGCGGCACGGAACTTGGCGATCGTCAGGAACTGGTCGGCGTCCGCCGCGTAGCGGAACTCCAGCTGGCCGAGCGCGTCGTCCACCGACAGTCCGGCCGCGGTCAGCGCGCGCAGGTAGGCGACGCCGGTGGCGAGCGAGCAGCCCAGCTCCTGGGCCGGGGAGGCGCCGGCCTCGTGGTACGGCAGGGCGTCGACGGTGAGGGCCCGGATGCCCGGGTAGCCGGCCGCGCAGCGCGCGGCGAGCGCGGCGGCCTCGGCGACCAGCGCGTGGGTGCGCGCGGTGTCGCCGGTGCGGGCCTGCAGGCCGAGCGGGTCGGCGCCGAGGTTGCCGGAGGCGGCGGCGGGGGAGACCTCGCGCTGCTCGTACAGGGCGAACAACTGCTCGGCAGCGGCGGTGAAATCGGGTCCGGCGTCGAGCGCCACGGCGGCCAGGTCGAGGTACACCCCGGTCAGCGCCTCGGGCAGGGCGTCCAGCGGAAGGGCCTCGCCGCCCAGCTCCAGCCAGAGCGAGCCGACGCCGTTCTCCAGGTCGGCGAGCACGGCCTCGTTGGTGCGCCGCCGGTCCCGGTCGGCGTGCCGCTGCCGGACGTCCCACCCGGAGACGGCCGAGCCCTGCGGCCGCCCGCCGCGGACGAACGGAGGGAAGCCCGGGTAGCCGGGGTCGGCCGCGGTGTCCTCGGCGGTGTAGAGCGGGCGTGCGCCGAGCCCGTCCTGGAGCTCGGTGGTGAGTGCCTGCTCGGCGGCGGCGCCGTCCTCGGGCTGGGCACCGGACTTGCGCAGCACGCCCTGGACGAGCTGCTGCCACTGCTCTCGGTGCGCAGCCGGGAACTCGGCGGCGAGGGGGAGCCCATCGGGCGGGACCTTCATGTGCGCAGGTTAGCGCCCGTTCGCATAGCGGCAAGAGGGGCGGCGCGTGTGACCTTTCCCTCGATTTGGCGGGTTCTTGTGCACTTCGTGGGGCGGGCGGTGCCAAGGGGAGTGGGGTCCGGTCGGGCGGGCTGCGGCAGGCCGTCCCGTCGGGCTGGCGTGGTGTCGGCGTCGGTGGCTGAACCGGCGGCAGGGTCGCGTCCGTAGTCAACACCGATGGCACAGAACGCGATCGATGTCCCGTCATGGCACCGAAACGTCATGATCAGGGGGATTGCGGAACCCGGGCCCTCATCTATTAAGTTACTTCGAAGAAGGTGGGCGGGGTGGCATCCCCCCGTTGCTCGTCCTGCCTGCCTTCGCCACCCCCCCGGCCCGTCCGTTCCGGCCGAGATTCCCCCGAAGGAGAGCCGACCGCCCATGGGAAAGCGCCGCAAGCCCAGTCCCCCCGGCCGGGCCCGCATGGCGGTCCTCACCACGGCCATGGCGGCCGGCGGCGCGGTCCTCGCCTCGGGCACCGCCCACGCCGAGCCCGCGCCGACCCTCGCCTCCGTCAAGGAGCAGGTGGACAACCTCAACGAGCAGGCCGAGCAGGCGATCGAGCGCTACAACGGCTTCCAGGCCAAGCAGCAGAAGCTCCAGAGCGACGCCAACCAGATCCAGGAGAAGGTGGTGCGCGGCCAGGAGACCATGAACGAGCTGCGCACCCGGCTCGGTTCGGTCGCCGCCGACCAGTACCGCAACAACGGCATCGACACGTCGGTCCAGCTGATGCTCGACTCCGACCCGGCCGCGTACCTGGAGCGCGCCGCGGTGCAGAACCAGGTCGCCGACTCCCAGGCGAGCCTGCTGAAGCAGGCCCAGGACGAGCAGCGCAAGCTCGACCAGGACCGCGCCGAGGCCACCGCGACGCTCGCCGAGCTCGACACGGTCGGCAAGCAGCTGGCGGAGCAGAAGAACGACATCCAGACCAAGCTGTCCAAGGCGCAGGACATGCTGAACAAGCTCAGCGCCGAGGACCGGGCCAAGATCAACGCCCAGCAGTCCGCCGAGAAGGCCAAGGCCGAGGCCAAGCAGGCAGCCGCCGCAGGGGCGGCGGACCGCGCCTCCCGATCCGCCGACCGCCCCGACATGAGCACCCCGGCGCCGCCCGCGAGCGGCCGGGCCGCCTCCGCCATCGCGTTCGCCCAGGCCCAGCTCGGCAAGCCCTACGGCTGGAGCAGGACCGGTCCCGACAGCTTCGACTGCTCCGGCCTCACCAGCATGGCCTACCGGGCGGCGGGCATCACGATCCCCCGGATGTCCCAGGACCAGTGGAATTTCGGCCCGCACATCGACCGGGCCAACCTCCAGCCCGGTGACCTGGTCTTCTTCTACGACGACCTGCACCACGTCGGGCTGTACATCGGCGACGGCAAGATGATCCACGCGCCGCGCACCGGCAAGAACATCGAGGTGCTGCCGATCGCGGTGATGCCCTACATGGGTGCCGTCCGCCCGGCCTGACCACGGACCCGACGGCCCGCTCCCGCTCCGGCGGGGGCGGGCCGACGCCGTTTCCGGGCGGACGGCCTACCGACCGGCCCGCGCGCACCGCGTCCGGCCCGCGCCCGTCACGGGCGCGGTGCGCAGGCCAGCAGGTACGGCAGTACCGGCAGCACCGGCAGTGCCGCCACCCCGAGCCGCCGGGCGAGCCTTCGCCGGCCGCCGCCGGGGCGGGCCAGCCGCCGGACCCTGGCCAGCACCCCGGTGGCGGCCACCCCGAGCGCCCCGCCGTCCGGGACCGCAGCTCCGGCGGTCGCCAACGCGCAGAGCGCCGAAGCCAGTTCACCCCGCGACACCTGGGCCAGCGCCGCGTCGTCCGCCGCCATCTCCAGCAGCAGCGCGACCTCGGAGCACCCCAGCCGGGCCAGCGGCAGCGGCCCGAGGAGCAGTGCGAAGGTGTCCGCCGGCAGCCGGAGCAGGTGGTGGCGGCCCCGGAGGTGTCCGTGCTCGTGCGCGACTGCCGCGGCGAGCTGCCGCTCGTCCAGCAGCCGCAGCGCCCCGCGCGACAGCACGACCCGGGAGCGGCGCCCGGGCAGGCAGTAGACGGTGGGGTGCGGGTGCTCCAGTACCAGCGCGCCCCAGCGCCGGTCGGGTACGGCGACCACGTCCAGCAGCGCCCGGTGCCGCCGCCGGGCCCGTCCGGTGCGGACGCCGACGGTGGTCACCAGGGCGGCGACCACCGCCCCGGCGGCGGTCAGCAGCCACCAGTCGTGGGTGTGCGGGAGGACGGCGCCGGGCGGCTCGGCGTGGGGGAGCAGGCCGAGCAGCCCGGCCGGCTCGTGGGCGAAGGGCTCCAGCGCGTGGTGCGCGGCGAGCAGCAGGGCCACCATGAAGGAGGCCATCAGCGCGAGCCAGAGCGCCGCGCCGGCCAGTGGACGGGCCTGGAGCCGGGCGGAGCCGGCCAGCCGGCGGGGCAGCAGGACGCCGGTCACCGCCAGGTACAGGCCCAGCAGTGCGAGGGTCACTCGGGGTCCCGGGACTTCACCTGGGCGAGCGCCGAGAGCAGGGCGGAGGCCTCGTCGCCGCTGATCCGGTCGACGAAGTGGAGCAGCGCGCCGGCCCGGTCGGAGGTGGTCTCCAGAGCCTGGTGCATCAGCCGGGCGGTGTACTCCTCGCGGGTGCAGGTCGGCTCGTACACCCAGGCGCGGCCGACCTTGTCGCGGCGCAGCCAGCCCTTGGTGTGCAGGATGTCGGCGACGGTGGTGACGGTGGTGTACGCGACGGCCCGCTGCTGCTGCAGGTCGTCCACGACCTCGCGCACCGTGACCGGCCGGCCCCAGGACCAGAGCCGGTCCATGATCTCGGCCTCCAGGTCGCCGAACCCGCGTAGCACCGCCTTGTCTCCCTCGCCGAGCCCACCGCCGGCGCCCTTCGCCCGCCGGAACGCGGCCCATGGTACGGCGAGCGCCGGGCGCCCGTCCCCGGCCGGTGGGGGAGGGCGCCCGGCGCGTTCCGGGTCGTGTCCGGGTGGTGCCCGGATCGTGTCCGAGCGGTGTCGGTCGGTGTCGACCATTGTCCGGTCGATGCCCGGAGTCGATCGGCCGGTGCTCGACGGCCCGGTGCTCGACGGCCCGGCGCTCGACGGTCCGGGGCCCGGCCGGTGTCCGGGGCCGACCGGCCACCGCGGGCGGCGGTGACCGGTCGGGGCCGCGGGGCGGCGGTCAGGACAGCCGTCGTCCCAGCGGGATGCGGGACTTGGTGAACAGCGCGGCGAGCAGCCCGGCCACCACCGGCAGTACCAGCACCACCACCAGCAGCTCGACCCAGGGCGCGGTGATCAGCGCCGGCTTGGCGCCGAACCCGCTCGCCCGGGACTTCAGCAGACCCACCGCCGGCACGAATCCGTTGGCCGCCCCGAGCAGCGCCCCCAGCAGCGCGATCAGCGCGCACTGCAGGCCCGCCATGGTGCGGCGGATCCGCGGCGGTGCGCCGACGGCGGCGAGGGTCGCCTGGTCCTGCCGGGAGTCGGCGGCCGCGAGGCCGGTGGCGATCCCGGCCGCGCCGAGCACGACCAGCGCGGCGAATCCGGTGAGCGCCAGCGTGAGTGCGTCGCTCTTCGGCTGGAAGCCGCGCTCGATGGTCAGCTCGGCCGTCCGGTCCAGCCGGACCGCGGCCGCCTCGGCGCGCTGCTGCGCCTTGCGGTCGGGCGGGGTGGCGGGCAGCCAGACCGAGCCGGTCGGCTGGGCGGAGAGCCCGAGGCGCGGCAGCACGGAGGGCAGCACCAGGCCCTGGGCGAAGCCGGCGGCGGCCGGGTTGTCGACCAGGACGGCGTCGACCGGTACCTCCTGGAGGTCGGGCTTGGGGATCTCGCCCGGCTGCACGGTGCCGCTGCCGCCGCGCAGCATCATCACGGCCTTGCCGTCGGCGCCCACCAGGGACTTGTCGAAGACCAGCAGTTTGCCTGCGGCCAGCGCCTGTTCGGCGGCCGGGTCGTGGACGGCGAAGAGGTTGTGCAGCACGGTGGCGTCACCGGCGGCCAGGTGCGGTGGGGCACCGAGGCCGCGCAGGTTCACCGGGCCCTTCAGCTGGACGACGCTGGAGCAGTTGTCGCAGAAGCGGTACTGGACCTCGGCGAGGTCCCCGCGCGGGCCGAGACCGGTCAGCTGCTTCTCCAGTTCGCCGCGCAGCCGGTCGAGCTGGGGCCCGTCGACGTGGCTGGTGAGCTGGACGGCGCCGTACGGGGCCTGCGGCCGGTAGTCGCGCCGGTTCTCGGCGTCGGTGCTGGTGGTGTAGACGCCGATGGCGACGGCGCCGGCGACCGCGGCCATCACCGCGGCGACCGCGGGGGCGGTGCGCGAGCGGTGCCGGGCGGAGTCGCGCAGCGCGAGCCGGGGCCCGAGCGGGAGCCGGCCGGCGGCGCGGCCGACCAGAGCGACCAGCATCGGGGTGCAGAGCAGCAGTCCGAGTTCGGCGGTCACCGAGCCGCCGAGCACGGTGAGCGTCCGGGTGTCGTAGCCGCCGACGCCCGGCTGGTCGCGCTGCACGGCGCCCGCGCCGTACATCGCGAGGACGGCGCCGACGGCGACCAGCAGCACGCCGCCGACGGTGACCCAGCGGCTGGGGCCGCGGACGGTGTCCCGGCCGGTGAGGCCGGCGGTGACGCTGCGGCGGGCGGCCTGGACGGCGGGCAGCGCGGCCGCGAGCAGGGCGGTGACCAGGCCGATTCCGGCGATCGCCAGGAGGTCCAGCGGGGGCAGGGCGAAGTGTCCGAAGCGCGTGCCGCCGACCCGTTCGATCTGCGGCCGGAGCGCGGCGACGAGTCCGGTGCCGAGCGCCACGCCGGCCACCGCCCCGACCGCGCCGAGGACGAGGCCGCCGCCGAGGACGACCGCGCCGACGTGGGTGCGGCTGCCGCCGGCCGCGCCGAGCAGGGCGAGCTGGCGGCGCGAGCGGCGGGCGCCGACCGCGAACGCGGGCCCGGCGAGCAGCGCGACCTCCAGCAGTGCCATGCCGGTGACGGTGGCGACGACGACCTCGGTGTTCTTGCCGGTGGCCTGGTCGCCGAGGCGGAACGCGTCGCGGTAGTAGGGGACGGCCCGTGCCGGCGGCGGGGCGAGCGCCACCGAGCGCGCGGTGAGCGTGTAGCCGTGGGCGTTGAACCGCTGGACCTCGGCCCAGTCGAGCGCCGTCCCGGACGGCAGCCGCACCAGCCAGGCGCCGCGTTCGGCCGGCCCCTTCCCGGCGTTCGGCCGGTCGGCGCTCTGGGCGGCGATCAGCTGGTCCAGCAACTCTCCGGGCCGGGCGACGAGTTCGACCCGGCCGAGCTCGTCCGGGTGTTCCACGACGCCGGTGATGGTGTAGGTGGTCCGCTCCAGCCCCTGGACGGTGGTGGTGCCGCCGGGCTTGAGCCCGGAGTGGTCCAGGAAGGCCCGGGTGACGGCCACTTCGTGCGGGGCGCTCGGGGCGCGGCCCTCGACCAGGTCGATCCGGCCGCGCCAGATCGGGTCGGCGAGGTTCGCCTCGGTGGTGAGGGTGCGGACGAGACCCTCGGGCGAGGTCGCGCCGGTCTCCGGCCCCGGCCGGGCCGGGGTGAGCGCGCTGCCGGGGGGAAGCAGCGCGCCGACCAGGGTGACCGGATCGGTGCCGGCGCCCTTCAGCTGCTCGGCGGTGGGCTGTTCCCCCGGGCGGGGCTGGACGGCGAAGGCGCCGTCCTCGGCGACCGGGGCCTGTTCGACGGTGCGGCCCGGGTCGAGGGCGGTGACCAGGGCGTCCGCCCCGCCGACCACCCGCTCGACCCGCTCGGCGGGGCTGAGCTGCCCGCTGCGGTGGACCACGTCGGCGCCGGTGACGCCGAGGACGGGCAGGGCGATCATGGCGACGATCAGGGCACTGCGGCCCTTGGCGCGCAGGGCGTCGCGGCGGGCGATGCGCAGGGCGACCCGCCAGGCTCCGAGCCTCACCACGTCATCTCCTCGGTGCCGCCGGGCCGGTGGACGGCGGCCGGGCAGGTCGCGGAGCGGTAGCCGGGGCTCTCCGAGGCGATCGCGCCGTCCCGCAGGTGGACGATCCGGTCCGCCCAGCCGGCGTGCGCGGCCTCGTGGGTGACCATCATCGCGGCGGCGCCGGCGTCGCAGCGGGCGCGCAGCACGCCGAGCACGGCCTCACCGGTGGCGGAGTCGAGGGCGCCGGTGGGTTCGTCGGCGAGCACCAGCCGGCGTTCGCCGATCAGGGCGCGGGCGATCGCGACGCGCTGCTGCTGGCCGCCGGACATGTCGTCGGGGAAGCGGTCGGCGAGCTCGCCGATGCCCAGTTCCTCCAGGGCGGCCAGTGCCTCCCGGCGGGCCCGGCGGCCCGGGACGCCGTCGAGTTCGCGGGGCAGGGCGATGTTCTCGGCGGCGGTGAGCGCCGGGATCAGGTTGTAGTCCTGGAAGACGTACCCGATGGAGCGTCGCCGCAGATCGGCGAGCCTGCCGCGGCGGAGGCCGCCGAGCGGGACGCCCTCCACCAGCACCTCGCCGCCGCTGGGCTGGTCCAGTCCGCCGGCCAGGGTCAGCAGGGTGGACTTCCCGGAGCCGGACGGCCCCATGACGGCGACGAACTCGCCGGGGTGGACGGCCAGGTCGATGCCGCGTAGGGCGTGTACCTCGGCGGCGCCCCGCCCGTGCACCCGGGTGACGGAGGCCAGGCGCAGGACGGGCGCGGGCCGGGTCGGATCGGTGTGGGACACACTTCCCCCTCGTGAGCTGCTCAACTGCATATGTCGGTGAACTATATATGCCGGAGGTGAGTATCCAAGGCCGGGTCGGGTCCGGTCAAACTTCTACAAAGCTGTCGAGCGAGGGTCGGAAGCCCGGCAGGGCCGGCGGAGGCGTCCTGCGCGCCTCCCCGGCCACGGTGGCGGCGATGGCCATCATCAAGATCGTCCGGACCGCCCCGGGGCGACCGACCCGCCGGTACCCCGATCCCGTGAAGGAGGTGCCGTCGTGCACACCCTGACCACCGCCGACTTCCTGATCCGGCTCGCCACCGGTGTCGCCTGCGGCGCGCTGATCGGCATCGAACGCCAGTGGCGGGCCCGGATGGCCGGCCTGCGCACCAATGCCCTGGTCGCCGCCGGCGCCACCCTGTTCGTCCTCTACAGCGAGGCCGTCGGCGACACCGGCAGCCCCACCCGGGTCGCCTCCTATGTCGTCTCCGGCATCGGCTTCCTCGGCGGTGGCGTCATCATCCGCGACGGCGCCGGCGTCCGCGGCCTCAACACCGCCGCCACGCTGTGGTGTTCGGCCGCCGTCGGGGTGCTGGCCGCCTCCGGCCAACTGGAGTTCGCCGTCCTCGGCACGCTCGCCGTGCTCGCCGTCCACGTGGTGCTGCGCCCCGCCGGCCGACTGCTCGACCGCGCCCCGCAGTCCGGCAGCGACCCGGACTCCACCGTTCGCGCCACCGTCCACCCGGAGTGCGACCGCACGTCCGAGACCCATGTCCGGGCCCTCCTGCTCCAGGCCCTCGCTGCCTCCGGCCTCGCCCCGACCGGCCTGCGGGCCCGCCGTACCGACCAGGGCGACGCCACCAGCCTGCGGGCCACCGTCGCCGTCACCGGACAGGTCGCCCCGGCACTCGAACAGGTCGTCAGCCGGCTGTCGTTGGAGCCGGGGGTGCATGACCCTGCACTGGCACCTGGACGAGGAACCGGACGACCCGGGCGGCCCGGCGCTCGCCTGAGGGAGTAGAACGGAAGGACCGTCACACGAACCGCCTGGGAGGCCCGATGCTGACCCCCGACCCCGACCCCGAGCACGGGCCGCTGGTGCCGATGCTGCTGGTCCTGACCGTGGTCACCGGAGTGGTGGACGCCGTCAGCTACCTCGAACTGGGCCACGTCTTCGTCGCCAACATGACCGGGAACGTGGTCTTCCTCGGCTTCGCCCTGGCCGGCGCGCCCAACCTCTCCGCCACCGCCTCCCTCGCGGCGCTCGCGGCCTTCCTCCTCGGCGCCCTGACGGGCGGCCACCTCGCCCGCCGCCTGCCCGGCCACCGGGGCCGCCTGCTGGCCACCGCCGTCGGCGTCCAGTCCGGGCTCGTCGCGGTGAGCACCGTCCTGGCGGCGGTCGTCGGCCACACCGCCGACCCGGTCCGCTACACCCTGATCGGACTGCTCGGCTTCGCCATGGGCGGCCAGAACGCGGTGGTCCGCGCACTCAAGGTCCCCGACCTCACCACCACCGTGCTCACCATGACCATCACCGCCCTCGCCGCCGACCGCACCGGCCTGCGCCGACTCGCCTCCGCTGGCTGGATGTTCGCGGGTGCCCTGCTCGGCGCCCTCCTCGTCCTCCACGCGAACGTCCCGACCGCCCTCGGCCTGGCCCTCGCCCTCCTCCTCGCCGTGGCCGCCCTCGTCCACCGGGCCGCCCGGCCCACCCCCGCCCCGGCCTGGACCCGGCCCCGCTGACGTCCCGGCCCTCGCCGAGGCGTCCGGCCCTGCTGAACAGCCCGGCCCTGCTGAACAGCCTGGCTCCCGCGGAGCCGCCCGGCCCCGCGGCCCGTGGTCAGTCCTCGGTGCGCTGACCGGCGCGGCCGCTCCAGCGGGGTTCGAGGCGGGCCCAGGCGTCGGCCCAGGCGCTCTCGGCGCGGCGGTCGAGGGCGTGCAGGCGCAGTCGCAGCACGAGCACGACGAGGGCGAGCAGGGTGAGGAGGACGCCGATGCCGGTGCAGGCGGCGGAGACGGCGAGGGCGGCGCGGTCGACCGGGGGAGCGGAGGCGTTGCCGGCCCGGTCGATCCAGATCGGTACGCGGCCACCGGCGGTGGTCGAGTCCGGGGCCTGGACGGTGCCGGAGCGCTGGGTGCCGTCGGGGGCGGTCCACGCGACGTCGACGTCGGTCCGGTTCCGGTGGCCCCCGGCGAAGCGCCCGCCGGTGGCGGCGCCGCGGTCGGGGACGCCGCGCACCACGGCGTCGACCCGGTGCAGCCGTGTGCGTTCGGCGGCGGCCTGGGGCGCCGCACCCCGGTAGAGCAGCAGTGCGCCGCCCACCGAGAGGGCGACGGTGAGCGCCGCGCCGAACGCGGCGAGCAGCCAGGCCCGGGCCCGGGAGCGGTCGAGCGGACGGACCAGCGGTTCGTGCCGGGCGCCGAGGGCCCGCCGCAGCTGGCGGCCGGTTCGCCGCGGGAGCGACGCGGGCCGTGCGGGGCGGGGTGCGCTGGACACGTTGACGGCTCCTCAGGGGCGCTGGGGCGAAAGGCGGTTCGCCACCAATTTCCACCCCTGGCCCCTCCGCGCACAAGAGTCGTGCGCGTTCGTAGCACCGCCACGCCCGTGGGGCGTCCCGCCAGTGCCGCTCGGCCCCGCCGCCGGGACGTTCGGCCCTCGGCAGCGCCGGGCCGGGCAAGGCAGGCTGGGTACCGGCGGCGCCCCCCGTGCCTGGGCGCGGCCGTGGCCCGGTTCGACCGTGGGGGTGCCGGGCCGAACGGCGGAGCAGGGGGTGGTCGTGGGGCCGCCCCCTGCTTTCCCGCGCCCCGACGTCGGCGTCCTTCCAGGTCGGAGCGTTCTTCTCGCCATGTATACACTCGGAGTATACGTCGGGTGTATGTTCCTCCCATGAGTGTTCCTTTGACCCTGCTGGGGCTGCTGGAGCGGGAGCCGAGCCACGGCTACGACCTCAAGCGCGACTACGACGCCCTCTTCGGCCGCGGCAAGCCCCTCCCGTACGGCCAGGTCTACGCGACCCTCGGCCGGTTGGCCCGCGACGGCAAGGTGGTGGCCGGTGAGGCGGAGCCCGGCGACGGGCCCGAACGCAAGCGGTACGTCATCACCGACACGGGGGCGACCGAGTTCGAGGACTGGCTCCGGGAGCCCGTCGCACCCGAACCCAACCTGCAGTCCGTGCTGTTCACCAAGGTGGTGCTGGCCCTGATGCTGGGCCGCGATGCCGAGCAGTACCTGGACGCCCAGCGCGCCGCCCACCTGCGCCGGATGCGCGAACTCACCGAACTGCGTCGCACCGGCGCCCTGGTGGACGCCCTGCTCGCCGACCACGGTCTGTTCCACCTGGAGGCCGACCTGCGCTGGATCGACCTCACCACCGCCCGCCTCGACGCGCTCGCCGCGGAGGTGCGGGCATGACCGCCGTGATCGAGGCCCGGGACGTCGCCCTCTCGTTCGGCGAGACGCCCGCGCTGCGTGGTGCGAGCCTGTCCGTCCAGGCGGGGGAGGTACTCGCCGTCATGGGCCCCAGTGGCTCGGGCAAGTCGACGTTACTCCACTGCCTGGCCGGCATCCTGGTGCCCGACTCGGGCGAGGTGCTGTTCGACGGGCAGCGGCTGGACACCCTGTCCGAGGCCCGGCGCAGCGCCCTGCGCCGGGACACCTTCGGCTTCGTGTTCCAGTTCGGCCAGCTGGTACCGGAGTTGACGGCCGAGGAGAACGTCGCCCTGCCGCTGCTGCTGAACGGCGTGCGGCGGTCCTCCGCCCTGGCCGAGGCCCGCCCCTGGTTCGCCCGCCTCGGCCTGGACGGAATGGAAGGCCGCCGCTCCGGCGAGCTGTCGGGTGGTCAGGCCCAGCGCGTCGCGCTGGCGCGTGGCCTGGTGGCCCGCCCCCGGGTGCTCTTCGCCGACGAGCCGACCGGCGCGTTGGACTCGCTGACCGGCGAACAGGTGATGGAGCTGATGGTCACCTCGGCCAAGGAGCAGGGCACCACCGTCGTCCTGGTCACCCACGAGCCCCGGGTCGCCGCCTATGCCGACCGCGAGGCGATCGTCCGCGACGGGCGGGCCCGTAGCCTCACCGCCGGACCGGTGGCCCCGTGATCGCCTTCTCGCTCCGGCTGGCCGTCAGCGGCGGCCGGGAGGCGGTGGCCCGACTGCTGACGATCGTGGCGGCCGTGGCGATCGGCGTCGGGCTGCTGCTGTCGACCTTGGCCAGTGTCGACGCGATCGACCGCGCCAACCAGCGGCAGTTCTGGATGAACACCGGAGTCAAGGGCGGGACCGTCGCCGCCCCGGTGGACCCGCTCCGGTGGAGCGCCCGGATGGACTACTACCGGGGGAGGGCCGTCTTCCGCGCCGAGGTCGCCGCCACCGGGCCCACCTCGCCCGTCCCGCCCGGCCTGAGCGCGTTGCCGTCCCCCGGCGAGTACTACGCCTCGCCCGCCCTGGCGAAGCTGCTGGGCACGACGCCGGCCGTCGAACTCGGCGACCGCTTCCCCGGCCGACTGGCCGGTACGCTCGGCGACGACGCGCTGCCCTCACCGGACACCCTGGCGGTGGTCGTGGGCCGCACGGTGGACGAGGTCGGGGCCCTGCCGCGGGCCACCACCGTGACGACCGTCGCCACCGAGCTGCCCGCCGTGTGCGACAACGACTGCTACGGCGCGGGCGTGCACGACGACGCCCTGGTGCTGGTGCTCACCGTGGTGGCCGGGGCGCTGATCTTCCCGGTGCTGGTCTTCATCGGCACGGCCACCCGGCTGTCCGCCGCCACCCGGGAGCAGCGCTACGCGGCGATGCGGCTGGTGGGGGCCACGCCGGGCCAGGTGTCGGTGATCTCGGCGGTGGAGTCCACGGTGGCGGCGGTGGTCGGTACGGTGCTCGGCTTCGGCGCGTACGCCGCGTTGCGGCCGGTGGTGGCCGAGGTGCCGTTCACCGGTGACAGGTTCTTCGCCGGGGATGTGAGCCTGAGTCCGTCGCAGGCGGTCGGCGTGGCACTGGCCGTGCCGCTGGCGGCCGCGCTCGCCGCCCGGTTCGCGCTGCGCCGGGTCGTGATCTCGCCGCTCGGGGTGTCCCGTCGGGTCACCCCGAAGCCGCCGAGCCCGTGGCGGCTGGTGCCGCTGGTGGCCGGCCTCGGCGAACTCGGCTACTTCGCCGTCAACCACCCGGCGACCACCAACGCCCAGTCGGCGGCCTACCTGACCGGCTTCGTCCTGGTGATGTTCGGCCTGGTGATCGCCGGTCCGTGGCTCACCGCGGCGGCCGCCCAGGCGGTGGCCCGGCGTACCCACCGCCCGGCCGCGCTGATCGCGATGCGCCGGCTGGGGGACGACCCGCGGGCAGGGTTCCGCTCGGTCGCCGGTCTGGTGCTGGCCCTGTTCGTGACCACCGCGACGCTGAGCATCATGAGCACCATCGACGCGAACCGGAGCGCGCTCAACGGCGCTCCGGAGGTCCGCAAGGCGGTCGTGGACACCCCGCTGCTCGGCCCGGAGAAGCCGGTGCTGCTCCCCGCGGTGCCCGACGGGGTGGTGGCCCGGGCCCGGGCCGTTCCCGGCTTCGAGGGGATGGCGCTGCTGCACGACAACCCGGCCGGGATCGGCGCGTCCCAGGACGGCAGGGAACGGATCGTGCCCGCCCTCGTGCGCTGCTCGGAGCTGGCGCAGATCCCCGTCGTCGGCCACTGCGCCCCCGGGGCCGCCGTCGCGGCCGTCGACCGGAACGGCGTCCTCGACCTCCAGGCGCACCCCGACAAGGAGTGGCCGTCGGCGCCGGTCTCCGCCGACGAGGTCGCCCGCCTCCCGGTGTTCATCATCTACGCGACGACCGACGACTCCCCGGCGGCCAAGGAACAGCTGCGGACCCTCTTCGCCGAGGAGTTCCCGTCGTACCTGGCCAGGATGGCCGAGGACTGGAGCTCCGAGGGGCAGAAGAAGCTCCAGGGCTGGCGTCAGCTCGCCGACGTCGTCCTGCTGACCACCTTGCCGATCGCGGGCTGCAGCCTCGCGGTGAGCGTGGTGGCAGGACTCTCCGACCGCCGCCGCCCGTTCGCGATGCTGCGGCTGACCGGGGCGCCGCTGCGCCTGCTGCGGTGGGTGGTCGGGCTGGAGAGCGCGCTGCCGCTGCTGGTGGTGTCGGCGCTCGCGATCGGGACGGGCTTCGCCGCGGCGGCGATGTTCCTCGAATCCCAGATGCACTACGACCTGGTGTCCCCGGGCCTCACGTACTACGGGCTGACGGCCTTCGGGCTGGCCGCCTCGCTCGGGATCATCGCCTCGACGCTGCCGCTGCTGCGGCGGATCACCGGGCCGGAGGCGGCCCGCAACGGCTGAGCACCGTCGGTCAGTCGAGCACCGGCCCGGCGCCCCCAGTGGGCGCCGGGCCGTCCGTGCGTCCTCAGTGGGCGACGGGGTAGCCGTGCGTCCCGTCCCGCCGTACGCCGTACGGACCGGGCAGCCAGCTGCCGAGGACCAGTGCGGACGGGTAGAACATCGGCTCCGGCAGCTCGTCCACCGCGAAGCGCTCCCAGCCGGCGCAGGCGTGCGGCTCGGTGACCACCGCCTCCGCCAGGCTCGGCGGCGCGAGGACGGCAGCGGTCAGCCGCGGCCGGCCGAGCTCGTGGTCGAGGTGCACGGCGAGCACCCGCATCCCCTCGGCCGGCAGCACGATGCCGGTCTCCTCCGCGAGTTCGCGGGCCGCGGTCTGCTCGAAGGACTCGCCGGGGTCGACCTTGCCGCCCGGCAGGCTCCAGGTGGGCGGCTCGCCGGCGGTGGTGCGCCGGCCGACCAGCACCCGGCCGTCCCCGGTGGGCACGATGATCCCGGCGCCGAGCAGCGGTGCGGTGGTCCCGGCCTGCGGTGCGGTGGTCAACTCGCCGTCTCCTTCGGGTGGTTGCGGGAAGCGCTTACCAGTTGCCGCGCTCGTAGTCCTTGAGGAAGCAGCCGTACAGGTCCTCGCCCTGCTCGCCGCGCACGATCGGGTCGTAGACGCGGGCCGCGCCGTCGACCAGGTCGAGCGGGGCGTGGAAGCCCTCGTCGGCGAGGCGCATCTTGTCCGGGTGCGGCCGCTCGTCGGTGATCCAGCCGGTGTCGACGGCGGTCATCAGGATGCCGTCGGCCTCGAACATCTCCTGCGCGCTGGTGCGGGTGAGCATGTTGAGCGCGGCCTTGGCCATGTTGGTGTGCGGGTGGCCGGCGCCCTTGTAGCCGCGCTGGAACACGCCCTCCATCGCGGAGACGTTGACCACGTACTTGCGGCGGGACGCCGAGGCGGCCATCGCCGGGCGCAGCCGGCTGATCAGGATGAACGGCGCGGTGGAGTTGCAGAGCTGCACCTCCAGCAGCTCGACCGGGCCGACCTCGTTGACGGTCTGCACCCAGCTGTTGGTGGGCGCGAGGTCGGGCACCAGGCCGCCGGCGTCGATCGCGGTGCCGGCCGCGATCCGGGCGGGCGTGGCGGAGCCGGTGACCAGGGCGAGCGAGGTGACGTCCTCGGCGGCCAGCCGCTGTTCGTCGCCACCCGCCTGGTGGGGGAGCGCGGGCAGGTCGACGCTGCCGCTGCCGAAGCGGCCGATGGTGGTGGACTGCGGCAGCTCGCCGGCCGGCAGCGGGGCGGACTCGGCGTTGACCAGCTCGCGGTAGGACTCCGGCGGGCGGCGCACGGTCTGCGCGGCGTTGTTGATCAGGATGTCCAGCGGGCCGTCGGCGGCGACCTCGTCGGCGAGCGCCATCACCTGGGCCGGGTCGCGCAGGTCGATGCCGATGACCTTGAGGCGGTGGATCCAGTCGGCGCTGTCCGGCATCGCCGTGAAGCGGCGGATCGCGTCGTTGGGGAAGCGGGTGGTGATGGTCGTGTGGGCGCCGTCGCGCAGCAGCATCAGCGCGATGTACATCCCGATCTTGGCGCGGCCGCCGGTGAGCAGCGCGCGCTTGCCGGTGAGGTCGGCGCGGGCGTCCCGGCGGGACCGGTTGAGCACCGCGCAGTTCTGGCACAGGTTGTGGTAGAAGGCGTCGACCTCGACGTACCGCTGCTTGCAGGTGTAGCAGGAGCGCGGCCGCTCCAGGATCCCGGCGATCTCGGTGGTGGTGACGGTGGTCAGGCCGAAGGCCCCGGCCGTCTCGTCGTCGATGCGGGTGGGCGCGCCGGTGGCGGTGCGGGCGGTGACCGCGCGGTCGTTGGCGGTCTTGCGGGCCCGGGTCTCCTGACGGCGGCGCTGCTTGAGGGTGCGGAATATGCCGCCCACGGCCTGGCGGACGGTGATCGCGTCCGGGTGGTCGACGTGCAGCTCGTCGAGCTCGGCGATCACCTCCAGGCAGAGCCTCAGGCGCTCGGGGTCGAGGCCGGGCCCGTAGTCGATCGCCTCCTCGGTCCCCTCGTCCTGGCCCTGCTCGATGTCCGTCTGCCCGTTGCCCACGCTTGCTGCCGCTTTCCCGTTCGCCTCGCCCATTACCGCGTGAATGCTACGGGAGCGGTCCGGGCCGGGGCGAAAAGCCGACGTCGGAGGGGGGCTTTGGAGGATCCTCCATGTCTACGCGCGGAGCATTGATCACGGTTTGTGTACAGCCCCAGCAATGCTCCTCGAACTGGCTTTTGCCCCCGCCCTCCCGGAGAATCGAATGCTGGGTGCAGGGCGCCCGAGTGCGCCCCGACGGCATCGCCGCAACCGCACCCGAGGTGTAATTTCTCCCAGCCAGAGAGCCCCCTTCATGCGCTTCCTGAACGACCTCAAGCCCTCGTACGACCTCACGTACGACGACGTCTTCATGGTCCCCAGCCGTTCCGCCGTGGGCTCCCGGCAGGGCGTGGACCTCTCGTCGAACGACGGCACCGGCACCACCATCCCGCTGGTCGTGGCCAACATGACCGCCATCGCCGGCCGCCGGATGGCCGAGACCGTCGCCCGCCGCGGCGGCCTGGTCGCCATCCCGCAGGACATCCCCACCGAGGTCATCGCCGAGGTCGTCTCCTGGGTCAAGCAGCGGCACCTGGTGTACGACACCCCGATCACCCTCGCCCCGGGCGCCACCGTCGCCGAGGCGCTCTCGCTGCTCCCCAAGCGCGCGCACGGCGCCCTCGTGGTCGTCGAGGACGGCAAGCCGGTCGGCGTGGTCACCGACTCCGACTGCCAGGGCGTGGACCGCTTCACCAGCCTCGCCGACATCATGTCCCGCGACCTGCTGTTGCTGGACCAGGGCGTCGAGCCGCGCGCCGCCTTCGAGAAGCTCACCGAGGCGCACCGCAAGCTCGCCCCGGTGGTCGACGCCGAGGGCCGCCTGATCGGCATCCTCACCCGCAAGGGCGCGCTGCGCGCAACCCTGTACACCCCCGCCGTGGATGCGGCCGGCAAGCTGCGGATCGCCGCCACCGTCGGCATCAACGGCGACGTCGCGGGCAAGGCCAAGGCCCTGATCGAGGCCGGCGCCGACGTGCTCGTGGTGGACACCGCGCACGGCCACCAGGAGTCCATGATCAGCGCGCTGCGCGCGGTCCGCGGCCTGGACCCGCAGATCCCGATCGTGGCCGGCAACGTGGTCGCCGCAGACGGTGTCCGCGACCTCGTCGAGGCGGGCGCCGACATCCTCAAGGTCGGGGTCGGCCCCGGCGCCATGTGCACCACCCGGATGATGACCGGCGTCGGCCGCCCCCAGTTCTCCGCCGTCCTGGAGTGCGCCGCCGAGGCGCGCCGGCTCGGCAAGCACGTGTGGGCCGACGGCGGCGTGCGGCACCCGCGCGACGTGGCGATGGCGCTGGCCGCCGGCGCCTCCAACGTGATGATCGGCTCGTGGTTCGCCGGGACCTACGAGTCCCCGGGCGACCTACAGACCGCCGCCGACGGCCGCCAGTACAAGGAGAGCTTCGGCATGGCCTCGGCGCGCGCGGTGAGCAACCGCACTGTCCAGGACTCCTCGTACGACCGGGCCCGCAAGGCGCTGTTCGAGGAGGGCATCTCGCACTCCCGGATGTTCATCGACCCGGCCCGTCCGGGCGTCGAGGACCTGATCGACTCGATCATCGCCGGCGTGCGCAGCTCCTGCACCTACGCGGGCGCCAGCAGCCTGGAGGAGTTCCGCGAGAAGGCGATCGTGGGCGTCCAGAGCGCGGCCGGCTATGCCGAGGGCAAGCCGCTGCACTCCAGCTGGGCCTGATCGCCCGCTCCGGCGGATTCACCGGTCGGCCGGTTCCTCGCTTCGGGGAGCCGGCCGACCGGTGCCGTCCGGGGACCGGCGCCCGGTCCGTCGTCCCGACGGTCGCCCCGGCCGTGCCCCGGTCCGTCGTCTGGTCCGAGCGGGATCAGCAGGGCGCGCCCCAGCAGTCCCACCGAACCGTCCAGCGCAGCGGCGAAGGCCCGGGCCGCGCCCGGCAGGTGCCGCAGCTCCCAGAGCGCCCGGACGGCGGACCAGGCCGTCTCACGGGCGGCCCCGACGGACCAGGTGCCGAGCATGTGGGTGAGCGGTTCGGCGCGCTCCAGCAGGTCGGGTCCGGGCATCAGCCGCTCCCGGACGGCCGTCTCCACCTCGGCCAGCACTCCGTTGATCCGGTGGTAGTCCTCCTCGATCCCGGCCGGTTCGCAGCCCCGGCGGCGGCAGGTGTCCACGACGGCCAGCGGCAGGTCGTGCTGGATGTGGGCGTTCATCCCGGCCAACGCGAACTGCAGCGGGTGCACCCCCGGGCGGGCGCGCAGCGCGAACAGCGGCCGCCAGCAGGCGGGCGGCTCCTGCCCGGCCGCGTCGGCGGCCACGGCCCGCAGGTACCGCCCGGCGAACACCACGTCCAGCTCGGCCATCGCCGACGGGTCGGCGAAGCAGCCGCCGTCGAGCTGGTCGCGGACCGCCTCCGTGACGTCGCAGTAGAGCCGGTTGAAGACCGCCACCCCGTCGGCCGGGGGCAGCCCCGCCCCGATCTCCCGCAGCCGGCCGAGCACCTCCTCGACCGTTGACGCCTCCGTTGCCGACGCCGTGACCACCGTCGTCGTACGATCCACCGCCGTGCCGGGCATGCGCCACCCTCCGATGTCGATCGTGCACTGATCGCATCATCGTGACAGCGCCGCCTAGCGCCCGGCCCACGCGGCACACGGCCGTCGAGGTGACGGAGCCCGCGGGGCGTGAGCCGTCGGGCACGGGCGCGGGCCGTCAGGTGTCGGGAGCGGCCCGTGGGCCGGAGGAGGTGCGCCGCAGGGGCGTCAGCCCAGCTCGTACTCCAGGACGAAGGTGTGGGCATCGGACGCGTCGACGGTCAGGTGGAACTCGCCGGTGATCCCGACCAGCTCGCCCGCCCCCGTGCCCGGCACCACGCGTATCGTCGTGCCGGTGGTGTCCCAGGCCGCGTGCTGGAGCACGAACGAGCCCGTGCGCCCGTCCAGTGCACCCGTGACGTGCTCCACCGCGACGTACGACGCCGGGGCGCCGGACGGACCGCCGACGGAGATCATCCGCACTTCGCTTGTGCCGCTCAGCCCGCCCGTGAAGGTCTTGGCGATCCGGATCCGCCCGAAGGCCGCGCTCTCGCGCTCCTCCGTGTCCACCGGCTCGAACGCCGTCACCTCGAACGATCCCTCAGCCCTGAACCCCATGACACCCGTCCCGTCGTCGATCGTCGACCGTGCTCCGGCGACCGGCTCCCCGCCGACCGTGCACCGAGCCTTGCACAGGCCACTGACAATCCGACCGGGCGGTCGAGGGCGCCCGGCCCCGGGACGGCTCCCGCCGAGCCCTCGCCGAGCCCCCGCCGGGCCTGCCCGTCACGGCTCCCAGCGCACCGCCAGCACCGCCGCGTCGTCGGCCAGCCCGGCGTTACCGACCCAGCCGCCGACGTCCGCCAGCACCGCGTCCAGCACGTCCGCCGGGCTGCCGCCGTGCAGGTGGGGCAGCCGCTGCGCCAGCGGGTAGAACCGCCCCCCGGCGTCCCGCGCCTCCGACACGCCGTCGGTGTGCAGGAGCAGCAGGTCGCCGGGTTCGGGGTCGAAGTGTCGGGTGGGGTACTCGTCGTCGGTCAGTCCGAGCAGGCCCAGCGGGGGTGCCGGGAACGGTGGTTCCAGCTCGCTGACGCGGCCGGCCCGGCGGAGCAGTGGGGGTGGGTGGCCGCAGTTGACGACCCGGACCGGGCCCCGGTCCGGGGGCACGTCGAGCAGCAGCGCGGTGGCGAAGCGGTCCGCGTCCGGGCGGGCGGTGAGTGCCGCGTCCAGTCGCTCGGCGAGCCGGCCCGGGTCGGGTTCGGTGCGGGCCGCTTCCCGGAACACTCCGAGGACGTCCGCGGCGGTCTCCACCGCGGGGAGTCCGTGTCCCTGGACGTCGCCCAGCAGGATCCGTACCCCGAAGCGGGTCTCGACCACGGCGTACAGGTCCCCGCCGATCCGGGCCTCGGCCGCCGCCGCGACGTAGCGCACCGCGACCCGCAGCGGCCCGATCCGCTCCGGCGGCGGCCGCAGCAGGGCCCGCTGCGCGGCCTCGGCCACCGTGCGGACCTGGAACAGCTCCCGCTCGCGGGCCGCCACCAGCACCACGCTGGCCGCGCTGGCCAGCGTCGAGGCCAGTACGGTGACCGGCACGCTGATCCGGACGGAGAGCGGCAGCTGCGCGTTGGCCGACTCCAGCAGCCCGACCACGAGCAGCGCCGCCGCGCCGACCAGCAGCGGCACCCGGGCCCGCCGGGTGGTCGCCCCGGCGAGCACCGGGGCCACCGCGAGCAGCGGGGCCAGGGTGGTCCCCGGGCCGATGGCCAGTGCGGCCACCACGGCGGCGACCAGCAGCAGGAGCGAGCCGTACAGCAGCATCCGGGTCCGTCGGGGCAGGTGCAGCGGTGGCACCCCGTCCGGGCCGTCGGCGGTCACGCGTCCTCCAGTGGTGCGTCGGATGAGCCGACGGGCCTCCGACAGGTGGTGCCCGGCGGATGGCCGCAGGCCCCCGGCGGAGCGGGCCACCGGTCCACTCTCCCCGCCCCGCTCCGGGGCGGCACCTCGACGGGGCCCGGGCCGGCACCCCGAGCCGGTCCCGGGCGTCGGCACCGGCCGGCCACGGGGACGGCCCCGGCGGGGGCCGCACCTCGGGCGCGGGCCCGGCCGGGGCGCGCACTACGCTGGGCCGGGAGATGAGACGCAAGAGCCGCCGACCGGCCTCCCCCCTCCCGCAGCGCCTCGGCGTGGAACCGGTGCACCTCCGGCTGCCGCTCGAAGGCCCCTGGCCGACCGTGCGGGAGCACCTGGTCGAGCGACTGCCCGCCGTCCCGGCCGAGCGGATCGACGCGGCGCTGCGCGACGGCGAGATCGTCGGCGAGCACGGCCCGGTCGCCCCGGACGAACCGTTCCGCCCCGGTGCGCACCTGTGGTTCCACCGCGACCTCCCGGTGGAGGTCCCGGTCCCGTTCGACCTGGTCGTGCTGCACCGCGACGAGCACCTGGTGATCGTCGACAAGCCGCACTTCCTGGCCACCACCCCGCGCGGCAGGCACGTCACCGAGACCGCGCTCTCCCGGCTGCGGCACACCCTCGGCCTGCCCGCGCTCAGCCCCGCGCACCGCCTCGACCGGCTGACCGCCGGCCTGGCCATGTTCATCGTGCGCCCGGAGGAGCGCGGCGCCTACCAGACGCTGTTCCGCGACCGCCTGGTGCGCAAGGAGTACCAGGCGATCGCCCCGTACGACCCGGAGCTGAGCCTGCCGCGCACCGTGCGCAGCCACATCGTCAAGGAGCGCGGGGTGATCGCGGCGCAGGAGCTGGACGCGCCGCCGAACAGCGAGAGCCGGATCGAGCTGCTGGAGCCGCGTGACGGCCTCGCCCGCTACCGGCTGCTCCCGCTGAGCGGCCGCACCCACCAGCTGCGGCTGCACATGAGCGGCCTCGGACTGCCGATCCTCGGCGACCCGGTGTACCCGGTGGTCCTCACCGAGCCGGCCCCGGACGACTTCCGCCGCCCGCTGCAACTGCTCGCCTCGGTGGTCGAGTTCACCGATCCGCTGACCGGCCGCGAACGCCGCTTCGAGAGCCGTCGTACGCTGGCCGCGTGGACCGATCCGCAGGGCTGGTCCGAGGGCTCCGGCGGCGGGTCCCGGCCCCGGCCGTAGGCCCGTGGGCGGTCAGGTCGGTGGGCCCGTGGGCCCTGGGCCGGTAGGTCGGTACGCCGGTCGGCCGGTCGGCCGGACCGGGTCACCGACGGGGTTGCAGGCCGTCCGTCGGCTCCTGGACGGGCGGGCCGTCGGCAAGATCATGGTCACCGTCCGAACCCGTTCGCCGCCCGGGCCGTCGTCGCCGGTATCCGGCCCGTAGGCCAGGATCCGACCGGTGGACGAGGAGGTCCTAGGACGTTCCGTCGATCTAGGGCGAACGTCCGACCGGTCCCGGTCCCGGGGGCCGATCCGCCGCCCGCCCGGCGGCGGGATCGTTGCGGCATGAACGCAGCACAGCGCACCGCCGCACCGCACACCGCCCCCGTCGCCCTGGTCACCGGCGCCTCCCGGGGCCTCGGCCTGGCCCTCGCGCGCGCCCTCGCCGCCGACGGCTGGCAGCTGGTGATCACCGCCCGGGGCGCCGCCGCCCTCGCCGCCGCCGAGGCGGACCTGGCCGCTGTCACCAAGGTCGTCGCCCTGCCCGGCAGCGTCGTCGACGACGACCACCGCGCGCACCTGGCCGAAGCCGCCGAGCGGCTCGGCGGGGCGAGCCTGCTGGTCAACAACGCGGGCACGCTCAACGGCGCGCCCGCCCCCGGCTCCCAGCCGCTGCCCCGCCTGGCCGACCACCCGCTGCCGGACCTGCTGGAGACCTTCGAGGTCAACGCGCTCGCCCCGATCGCCCTCACCCAGCTCGTCCTGCCCCAGTTGCGCGGGCACGCCGGCGCCGTCCTCAACATCAGCTCCGACGCCGCCGTGGTGCCCTACGCCGGCTGGGGCGGCTACGGCGCCAGCAAGGCCGCGCTCGACCTCGCGACCGCCGTCCTCGCCCAGGAGGAACCGGAGTTGCGGGTCTGGGCCGTCGACCCGGGCAGCATGCGCACCCGGATGCTCCAGGAGGCCGGCCCGGGCGAGGACATCTCCGGCGAGCCGCTCCCCGAGGAGGTGGTGCCGGTCCTGCTCGGCCTGGTCCGCGACCGCACCCTGTCCGGCCGCTACCTGGCCGAGGACCTGGCCGCGCAGGTCGCCCCGGCGGCCCCGGTGGCCCAGGCCACGGACGCGGGTGACCGATGACCGCACCCGCCGACCTCGGCCTCGACCTCACCGTTCCGCCCGAACTCTCCGCCCGCGCACCGGCGGAGGCCCGCGGCGCGGCCCGGGACGACGTCCGGATGCTGGTCGGCCGACGCGCCACCGGCGGCGTCGAGCACCGCCGCTTCACCGACCTGCCCGAGGTGCTGCGCCCGGGGGACCTCCTGGTGGTCAACAACTCGGCCACCCTCCCCGCCGCGCTGCCCGGCCGACTGCCCGACGGCACGCCCGTCGCGCTGCACCTCTCCTCCGCCCAGCCGGACCGGTACGGCTCCCACCTGGTCGAGCTGCGCCGCGTCGTCCCCGGGGAGGCGGCGGCGTACTACCCGCCGGCGGAGTCCCCGGCCCGCGCGGGGCTGCGGGTCGCCCTGCCCGCCGACGGTGCGGCGGTGCTGACCCGGGCCTTCACCGCCCGCCTCTGGTACGCCGAACTCACCCTGCCCACAGACCTGTCGCCCTACTTGGCGGAGCACGGCCGGGCGATCCGGTACGGCTACGTGGACCGTGACTGGCCGATCGACGCCTACCAGACGGTGTTCGCGACCGTCCCCGGCAGCAGTGAAATGCCCAGCGCGGCCCGCCCGTTCAGCGCCGAGGTGGTGGCCCGGCTGGCGGGCCGGGGCGTGCTCGTCGCGCCGGTCACCCTGCACACCGGGGTGGCCTCGCCCGAGGCGCACGAGGCTCCGTACGCCGAGCGCTTCCACGTCCCCGCCGCCACCGCCCGCCTGGCCGGCCACGTCCGGGCCGGCGGCGGCCGGGTGATCGCCGTCGGCACCACCGTGGTCCGCGCCCTGGAGTCGGCCGCCGATCCGGACGGCACCCTCCGGGAGGCCGACGGCTGGACGGAGCTGGTCATCACCCCCGAACGCGGCGTCCGCGCCGTCGACGGCCTGCTCACCGGCTGGCACGAGCCCCGCGCCTCCCACCTCCTGATGCTCGCCGCCGTCGCCGGCCGCCCCCTCCTCACGGCCTGCTACCGCGCCGCGGTGCGACACCGCTACCTGTGGCACGAGTTCGGCGACGTCAACCTCCTGCTGCCGGACTGAGTGCGGCGTCGGCCCGCGCCGCGTCTCCCCACCGGTCCGTCCGCCTGCCCGAGAGCCCGTCGGTCCGAGAGTCCGTCGGCCCGCTGTCCCGCCGGTCAGGCGAGCAGGGTACGGGCGACGTGGTCGGTGTCCAGGTACTCGCGGACGGCGGTGACGCGGCCGTTCTCGACGGTGAAGACGCCCAGGCAGTGGTTCTCGTACGGTTCGCCGTTGGCGGCCCTGCCGACGGTGGTCCACTCGGCGACCGCCTGCGGGCCGTCGGCGAGGACGTGGGTGAGGGTGATGACGGGCAGGCCGTCGGGGGCGAAGTAGTCGCCGATCCGGCCGAGGAAGTCGCCGAAGATCTCCTGCTTGCCCTGCCAGGTGCGGGAGATGGGGAGGTGGCCGGGGTAGGTCCAGGTGGCGTCCTCGGCGAACAGGGCGATCGCGGCCTCGCGTTCGCCGGCCGCGAGGAGGTTGACGTAGTCGGTGACGACGGTGCGGGCGTCGGGGTGGTTCACGGTGGCTCCTCTGGTCCGTCCGGTCGGGGCTGTCCCGCCGTGGCACCAGGTAACCGCCGGGGCGGTCCGCCGGGCCAACAACCGGCGCGGCGGCCCGACAACCGTCCGTTGTTCATGCAGTGGGTGGGGCTCCCGGGGGTAGTTCCAGCTCGAACCAGACCACCTTGCCGCCGTCGGTCCGGCGACTGCCCCAGCGGTGCGCGAGCTCGTTGACCAGGTGGATGCCCCGGCCGCCCTCGTCCTCGGTGCGGGCGCGCCGGATCCGGGGCGTCTCGGTCTCCCGGTCGGCGACCTCGACGGTGAGCACCCGGTTGCAGAACAGCCGCAGCTGGGTGGGGGATCCGGCGTGCACCAGGGCGTTGGTGATCAGCTCGCTGGTGAGCAGTTCGGCCCAGTCGACCAGCGCGCCGAGGCCCCAGGCCGCCAGGGTCTCGCGGGTGAAGCGGCGCGAGTGCGCGACCATCGCGTGGTCGCCGGTGAGCGGGAGGGTGGCGATCCGGTCGGCGCCGTGCGGGCGGACCTGCGCCATGATGACGGCGATGTCGTCCTCGCTGGTGCGGCCGGTGAGCCGGGCCAGGACGGCGTCGCAGGTCTGCTCCAGCGAGTGGTGCCGGTCGGCGACCGTGCGGCAGAGCAGTCGCAGTCCCTCGTCGATGTCTCGGCCCCGGCGCTCGACCAGTCCGTCGGTGTAGAGCGTCAGGATGCCCTCCTCGGGGAGGGTGAACTCGGCGTTCTCGAAGGGGACTCCACCGACCCCGAGCGGGGTGCCGGTCGGCAGCTCGATCAGGTGCGCCCGCCCTTCGGTGTCGGCGACCACGGGCGGCAGGTGTCCGGCGCTGGCCGCGGTGCAGTGGCGGTCCACCGGGTCGTAGACCACACAGACGCAGGTGGCGAACTGGCCCTCGCCGACGGCGGTGGTGGCTTCGTCCAGCCGGTGCAGGACCCGGGCCGGATCCAGGTCGAGAGTGATCAATGTCCTCGCTGCCGTGCGGAGTTGGCCCATGGTCGCGGCGGCCCGGATGCCGTGGCCCATGACGTCACCGACGATCAGGGCGACCCGCCCCGAGGAGAGCGGTACCACGTCGAACCAGTCGCCGCCGACCTCGCTGACCACGCTGCTGGGCAGGTAGCGGTAGGCGATGTCCAGGCCGAGGGTGCGGTGTACCTCCTGCGGCAGCAGGCTGCGCTGCAGCATGAGCGCGGTGTCCCGCTCCCGGCGGTAGAGGCGGCCGTTGTCGATCGCGAGCGCGGTGCGGGCGGCCAGTTCCTCGGCCAGCGAGCGGTCCGCGGAGCCGAACGGCAGCGGATTGTGGGTGCGGACGAACTCCGCGCCGCCCAGCACGTGTCCGCGCGCCATCAGCGGCACCATCAGGTACGAGTGCACCCCGGCTTCCAGCCCCGGCTGCACCCGGTCGGGGGAGGCGACGATCCGGCGCAGCTCCGCCTCGGTCACCTCGGACACCAGGATCGAGCGGCGGGTGCGCAGGCTCTGCGCGTACAGCTGGGCGGAGTGCGAGGTCTCGCCGACCTGGTCGGCGGCCTCCGTCATGGTGCCGTCCTGGGCCGACTCGCCGACCGCCACGGCCCGCATCAGGACCCGGCCCTCGGCCGGGACGGACCCGGGCTCCTCGCCGCTGAGCACCGCGTCGCGCAGGTCCACGGTGACGAAGTCGGCGAAGCGCGGGATCACCACCTCCACCAACTCCTGGGCCGTGCGGTGCAGATCGAGCGTGGTGCCGATCCGGTTGCTGGCCTCGTTCAGCAGCGACAGCCTCTGCTGGGCGGCCCAGGCCTCGTCCAGCGCCCGCTGCCGGGCGGCTGCCGCGTCGCGCTCGCGGGTGAACAGCAGCGCGTTGTCGATGGAGACGGCGGCCCGCACCGCCAACTCCCCGGCCAGCGCCACGTCGTCGTCCTCGTACGGGCGCTCCACCAGGGTCCGGTAGAAGCCCGCGACGCCGACCGGGGTGCCGCGTGCGATCAGCGGGACCACCATGAACGAGCGCACGTTCTGCTCCCGGACCGCGGCGGTGCGCACCGGGTCGTCGGCGAACCAGGCCATGCCCTGCTCGTCCATCCGCGGCACCAGCACCGGCTTGCGGTGCGCCAGGCTCCACGCGTACGGCGAAGTGGGCCGGAACCGGTGCACGTTGCCGGTGCGGGCGATCGGCTGCAGGGTCGAGCCGTGCACCGAGTGGAAGGCCATCCGCCGCAGCAGCGCCGAACCGTCCGCGGGCGCACGGGCCTCGCGCTCCCCGCGGACCAGTTCCTCCAGCACCTCCACCACCACCGTGTCGGCCAGCCGGGGCGTCGCAACCTCGGCCAACTCCTGCGCGGTCTGGGCGAGATCGAGTGTGGTGCCGATCCGGGTGGAGGCCACGTTGACCAGGGCCAGGCGTTCCTGCGCGGCCTTCGCCTCGCGCAGCGCCTGCTGACGGGCCAGGACCGTCTGGTGCTGGCGCAGGTACAGCCGGGCGTTGTCGATCGCGACGGCGGCCCGCGAGGACAGTTCGTCGCCGAGCGTGATGTCCGCCTCCGCGAAGGACTCGCGCTCACCGCGCCGCGAGTACACCACCATGCCGAGCGTGGTGCCGCGCGCCACCAGCGGGGTGATCCGCACCGAGCGCGGACGGTCGCCGAGGAAGGCCTGCCGGCGGCTCTCGTTGATGCCGCTGCTGAGCATCGGCAGCTCCCAGGACGGGATCACCACCGTCCGCCCGCTGCTCAGGGCGCGGGCGTACGGGGAGTCCGCGGGCAGCTCGTACACGGTGTCCACCGGCAGCGCGTCGGCCGGGTAGAGCGGGTCGGCGGTGGCCAGTGCCAGCCGGCGCACCAGCTGTGGGGCGCCCGCCGTGGGCGGCTCGACGGTGCGGCCGGCCACCAGCGCCTCCAGCGCGAACACCCCGCTGATGTCGGCGACCCTGGGCACCATCGCGTCGGCCAGCTCGCGCGCGGTCTGCCGCAGGTCGAGCGTGGTGCCGATGGAGGCGGTCGCGTCGACCAGCAGCGCGAGCCGCTCCTGGGCGCGGGCCGCCCGGGCGTCGGCCCGGAACCGGCCGGTGACGTCGACGACGGTCGAACTCACCCCGAGCACCCGGCCGCTGCGGTCCTCCAGCCGGAAGTAGGAGGCGGACCAGGCGTGGTCGTGCTGCGGGTCGCCCGGAGTGCGGCCGTGCGAGCGGGTGTCCACCACCGGCTCTCCGCTCTCCAGCACCCGGCGCATCACCGCCTCGGACTCGGAGCCGTTGATCCCGGGCAGCAACTCGGTGATCCGGTGGCCCAGATGCTGCTCGGTGGGGAGGCCGTTGATCCGGGCCAGCGCCTCGTTCAACCGGATGAAGCGCAGCTCGGTGTCGTACACGGCCATGCCGACCGGGGACTGGGTGAAGAACCCGTCCAGGACGGCCAGGTCCGCCTGGATCCGGCGCAGCGTGGTCACCTCGGAGGCGACCGCCAGCACCAGCGGTTCACCGCCGGGGCCACGGATCGGGTGGGTGCGGAACTCCAGGTTCACCAGGTGCCCGTCGCGGTGGCGGACCGGGAACACGCCGGTCCAGGCACGGCCCTCCAGGATCTGCTGGAACAGCCGCAGGACCTCGGGCCGTCCCTCGTCGGTGGTCAGCAGCTTGGCCGCCTTCGCCCCGACCGCGTCCTGCGCGCGGTGACCGAGCAGTGCCTCGGCGTCACTGCTCCAGTGCAGGATCCGCCCGTCGGCCGCGATCAGCGCCGTGGCGATCGGCACCATCAGCAGGACGTCCTGCTGCGGTTCCCCCGCGCGCTGCGAGTTGTCGTCGACCATGGCCAGAGAACCGTCCCAGAGGCGTCCGGAGATCGTTCCCACCAGCCCTGCCATCTTCGCACGCGGCCCCGGGCGGCGCCGCTCACCGAGGCAGCAGGCGCTCCAGGTGGAACTCCGGCCACCGCCCGGCCTCGGCCCTCAACGACTGGACCAGGTAGCGCCCGGGCGGCACCTCGACCGTCAGGTACTCGCCGCCCTCCAAGGCCTCCTCGCCGTCCTGGAACACGTCGACGAGCAGGTGCCGCCCAGCGGCCAGATCGAGCACCGGCCCGTCCTCCCAGACACCCGACCGCAGCGCCTCGCGCACCAGCGGCCGGACAGCGTCCGAACACTCCACGCTCAGCGGCCGGACGAACACCCGCTCCTCGGGCAGCCACCCCACCGGCAGCGGTTCCCCGCCCAGCACCAGCACGTCGCCGTACCCGGGCACCGGGTAGGCGGCCGCGTAGCCCCCGGCGGCCTCCACCAGCGCCTCCTGGCACCCCTCCCACCTCTCGACGGCTGCTTCCGGGCACAGCACGAACAACCCCGAGTCGGTCCCGTCCAACCAAGCCACGTCCACGGTGATCATGCGCGGCATCCTCGCACGTCAGAACGACAACGCCTGCCGTCCGCCCAGCCCGCCCGCTGCCGCGGTCCCGCGCACCCGGCACGCGAGAAGCCGGCCCGGTCGGGCTTCCTGCGCGGGTGCCGCTCGGCCCAGGGCGGGCATGGTGCGGTGGTCGGGGTGCCATGGTGAGGCCGGTCACGGTCGTCCCGGGGGTCGACTTCCGGTGTCACCGCGCAGGCGCAGGCTTCCGGGCCGGTCCTGTCGCCTCCGCGTCTGCCTCCGCCTCCGCGTCTGCCTCCGTCTCAGGACGAGCGGCTGCGCGGCGCTCGGCGGTGCGGGCGGCGAGGGCGAACAGGGTGCCGGCCAGGCAGAGGGCGGCGGCGACCAGGACGGCCCGGTCGGCACCCGCTGCCAGTGCGCGGGCCGCCGCGTCGGGGCCCGGTGCGCCCGGGCGGGCGGAGTCGGCGACGGCGACCGCGACCGCCACTCCGAGGGCCGAACCCAGGTAGCGGGCGGTGTTGTTGGCGCCGGAGCCCATCGCCGCCCGGTGCGCCGGGACGCTGCCGACCGCCAGCCGGGCCAGGGCCGCGTTGAGCACCCCGCTGCCGATGCCCGCGACCGCGAGGCCCGGTGCCGGCCGCAGCCAGGACGAGTCGGGGGCGAGCCCGTACAGGCCCAGCTCGCCCACTCCGCAGACCAGCAGGCCGAGGGCGACCTGCGCGGTGGCCGGCAGGTGCGCGGCCAGCCGTCGGGCCTGCAGCGCGGACACCACCGACAGGCCCGACCACAACGCCAGCACGCCGCCCGCGGCCGGCCCGGACAGTCCGAGCACGCCTTGCAGCAGGGTGGGCAGGTAACTCATGAAGCCGACCAGCGACAGTCCGGTGAACAGGGCCCCGCCGGTGGCCGCGAGGAAGCCGGGGCTGCGGAACAGCGCGAGGTCCAGCATCGGCTCCGCCGTCCTCGCCTCGACCGCGGCGAACGCCGCCAGCAGCAGCACCCCGCTCACCAGCAGGGCCGGCACCAGCGGCTGTGTCCAGCCGGCGCGGCCCTCGGCCAGGCCCGCGATCAGCAGGGACGTTCCGGCGGCCAGTGCGAGCACGCCGTACGGATCGAGCGCGCGCGGCCGCTCGGACCGCGACTCGGTGAGGGCGGTGACGGCGCAGGCGGCCACGACGGCCGAGGCCACGGCGATCCCGCCGCTGACCGCGCGCCACCCGGCCCACTGCTGGACGAGCGCTCCGTAGACCGGTCCGACCGCGATCCCGAGGCCGACGGCCGCGCCCCAGACGCCCAGCGCCCGGATCCGTTCCGGCCCGGTCGGGTGGGCGTGGCTGATCAGGCCGAGCGCCGGGGCGAGGACGGCCGCCGAGGCGACGCCGAGGAGCACCCGGGCGGTCAGGTAGACGGCGCCGCCGGGCGTCAGTGCGGCCAGTGCCTCGGCGGCGGCGAAGAGCAGCACGCCGATGGTGAAGACCCGCTTGCGGCCGTGGTCGTCGGCCAGGCTCCCGGCGGTGAGCAGTAACGCCGAGATGCCGACCAGGGTGCCGGTGAGGATCCAGGTGCGGCCGGAGGCATCCAGGTGGGCGGCCTGCGCGGTGGCCGCGAGCGAGGCGGTGGGGGCGGTGTAGGCCACGGTGGTCAGCGCGGTCGCGGCCGCGGTGGTGGCGAGTGTGGCACCGGGCCGGACGCGGTGAGCGGGGGCGACGTGGCCGTCGGGGGGCGAGGTGGTTGGTGCGAGGGGCATGGGGTGTTCCCTCCGGGACGGGACCAGCGATCCACCAGCGGATCCCTGGCTTTGAGTCTGGTGAATGAACCTTTGGCTCAAGTCGCACGCTAGCACCATCGGTCTGTTCATTGAACCCATACGGGGTGTGGACTAGGCTGACGCCCATGGCCCTGGGAACCGACTACGAACTGCAGGACTGCGCACTGGCCCGCGCCCTGGAGGTGGTCGGCGAACGCTGGAGCCTGCTGATCGTCCGCGACGCGTTCTACGGCGTGCAGCGCTTCAACGACTTCCTCACCCACCTCGGCATCCCGCGCGCCGTCCTCACCGCCCGCCTCAACGGCCTGGTCGCGGCCGGTGTGCTGCGCAAGGAGCCCTACCTGCAGACGCCGCTGCGCCACGGCTACCTGCTCACCGACACCGGCCTCGAACTCTGGGGGCCGCTCTACCAGTTGAGCCGCTGGGGCGGCCGGCACGCCACCGAGGGCGGCCCGCACCACCTCTTCGCGCACGCCGACTGCGGCACCGACCTCGACCTCGTCGGCGCCTGCCCGGCCTGCGGCGGCGCACCCGTCCCGCCCGACCGGGTCCTCATGCGCCCCAACGCCGCCCGCGGCGGCAGCCTCCGCGACGACCCGGTCTCCCGCGCCCTGGTCCGCCCGCACCCGCTGCTCGAACCCATCGCCTCGGCGGCCGCACCCGCCTGAACCGGCCGCACCCGGCCGCATCCGCCTGGACCGGCGCCCCGCCCCCCTCCTCACCGCACGCGGACGAGGCCGTCGGCGGACTGCCGACGGCCTCGCCCCGGACGCCGCCGTCAGGACTGGAACCGCACCTCCGGGTCGGCGGCGGTCGGGCCGTCCAGCAGCGGCTGCTCGATGCCCTTCAATTGCAGGTCGAAGAAGGCCCCGACGTACCGGCGGGTGAGTTCGACGGCGCGCCGGGGCGCGATGGTGGCCCCGGGCCCCTGGGGGAGGCCGAGGCCTTCGAGGAGCACCGGGAAGTCGGTGAAGCTCGGGTGGATGGTGCCGTCGACGGTCAGCCAGCGCTTCCAGCCGTCGAGGTTGGGCCAGCTCTCCGTCCAGGAGCTGTCCTCGCCGCCGCCGGGCAGCGGGTGGCCCATCATCAGGTACGGCTTGCCGCCGATCCCGGAGGCGGGCACCGGGACGTCCATCGTGCCGTCCAGGTCCACTCCGGCCCGGATCCGGTCGTCGGCGACCAGGGCCGGGACGGTGGCCGCGCCACCGGCCGAGTGGCCGGCCATGCCGATCCGGTCGCGGTCGATCATGCGGGCGTAGCGCCAGGCCGGGTGCGGGCGGTCGGTCAGGCGGTCGATGACGAAGGACACGTCCTTCGCCCGGCTCTCGTCCACCTGCGCCCAGTCCTTGGGCCGGTCGCACATCAAGCAGGGCAGCGTCTGCCCGTCCGGGAAGGTCGTCCCGGTGTTCTCGTAGGTGTGGTCGACCAGCGCGACCACGTAGCCGCGGCTGGTCAGGTCCGTGGCGAGGCCGGTGAGCGAGGTCCGTGGCATGGTGAAGCCGGGGGACAGCACCACCAGCGGGTAGTGGCCGCCCTGCGGGCGTGCGCCGGACTCCGCCCAGGTCCGGGTGCCGGTCAATGCCTCGGTCGGGATGGTGTTGCCCGGCAGCTTCGTGTCCAGCAGCGCTCGGGCCGCCCCGTCGGTCATGTACGGGGCCGGGCTGCCCGTGCCGGCGTGCGCGGGGTAGTACATCGAGACCATCAGCCGGCGCGGACCGGCGGAGGGCACCCACGGGTCCGGACGGTCCCGGTCCACCAGTTGCAGGACCTCCTGTCCGACCGCGTACGGCCCGGTCGGATGCGGGAGTTCGATGGGGACGGCGGCCCGGGTGCCGGTCGGGGCATCGGCGGTGAGGCTGGAAGCGGGCGGCGCGGGTGCGGCCAGGGCCGGGGCGGCAGCGGCGACGGACAACGGCAGCGCGAGCAGCAGGGCTGCCGCGGCAGCGGTACGAAGTCGGCTCATGTCTGCGACGGTAGGTCGCGAGCCGTGGAGCTGACGTCGGCTCAGCGGCTGACCGGTCCCCTCCGGGTCGTGCCCGTCGCACCCCTAGGGGGCCGCCGCCGCCCGGAGTTCGGTCAGGAAGTCCGCTGCCGCGCGGGCGTTGGGCACCGGGAGGGTGAGCGGCAGGCCGACCGAGTGCGTCCGGATCTCCAGCTCCCCGAGGTCGGAGGCCCGGGCCGACTCGACCTCCGCCCACCGGTAGGCCTCCGTCGCCGCGAGCGGATGCGGCGGCCGGTGCACCAGGCCGCCGGCCGTGACGGTCAGCCGGCCCCGGGCGAACCGGATGCTGCCCTCGGTGCGCAGCGTTTCGTGCAGGGCGGCCCGGAGCCCGGGGGAGAGGCGTTCCTCCAGCTCGCGGAACAGCCGGCCCAGCCCGCGCAGGTGATCCAGCACCAGCGGTTCGCTCGCGCCGGCCGGCCAGATCCGGCCCTGTTCGCCCTCCCCGTGCCGCCCGCCGGGGGAGTACTCGGTGGCCTCCAACGAGCTCCACGGCAGCGGGCGTTCGTCGCCGTCCGCCGCGAGCAGCACCAGGCCGCCCTCGTGGACCCGGACCGCCCGCAGCCCGGGCGCCGGCCGCAGCCAGCCGTACCCGCTCGCCGCCAGCACCGCGACGGCCACCACCACGGGCGCGGGCCACCACTGGCCGAGCGTCAGGCAGGCCGCGACCGCCATGACGATCGTGCACACGTCCAGCGGGATCCGTGCCCGCCGGGGCACCGGCCGGAAGCGCCGGTACACGCGCACCGGCGGCCCGAACCGGCCGGCCGACCCGGCCTGGTCGAACCGGCCCGACCGACCGACCGGCTCGGCCGGACGGACTGCCCGCACCCGCGTCGGCGACCACACCACCGCCACGTCGGCCACCTCTCACTCGGCGGACCCCAATCGGAACCGCATCTGCCGGATCAGCATCGACCGTTCATGGACCCGGCAACAGTGCCAATCGGCATCTTTTGGCCCGAAACGACCCCGCCATCATCACCCCCGGCCCGGAACCCCCCACCACCGGGGTGCCGATGAGCAGGGGGAACGCCTACGCAGGGCCCTCCCCGGGCCGCGTGAGTGCCCGCCCGCCGCGAATCCGACCCGGGGCTCCGGACCCGCCGGGCCGGAGCCCCGGACGGTCCGCGCGCTCCCGCCCGGTCCCGCGCGCCCCCGACGCCGCGCACGCCCCCGGTGCCCCGCCCGCCCCCGGTGCCCCGCGCGCGGCGACGGCGCCCCGTAGGCGGCGGCCCGCACGCCCCGGGGCGGCTGTCGACCGCTGCGCGGTCACCCCGCCGTCGCGAAGTCCTTCTGAAGTCGGCGCAGCAGCGCCGTCCCCACCGGATCGACGGACCGGCGGGTGTTGGCCAGCACCGCCACGCCCACCTGCGTCTCCGGATCGAAGGCCACGAACGAACGGAACCCGCCCGTACCGCCGTTGTGCCAGATCTGCAGGTGGCCGCCCTGCTGGCTGTGCAGCCGGTGGCCGAGCCAGCCCAGGTACATCCAGGCGAAGGGGTTGACCCGGTGCCTGGTCTCCCGAGTGAGCACGATCGCGGGCGTCAGCGGTGACTCCGGCTCACGGTCGGCCGCCAGCTGGGCCCGCAGGAGTATCGCGAGGTCCGCGGCGGTGGACCGGAGCCCGCCCATGCCCGGGAGGGCCGCCATGTCCCAGGAGGGCACCGGCCGCCCTGGGTGTGCCCGTGCGCGAGCCGCCCGGACCGCTCGGCGCCCGACCGCACCAGGGTGTCCACCAGTCCCAGCGGCTCGCAGACCTCACGCGTCACCAACTCCTCGTACCCGGTGCCGGCCCGGTGCGCGAGGGCCAGGCCCAGCAGCCCGGCACCGAGGTTGGAGTACCGGAAGCCGCGCCCGGGCGCGGTCCCCAGACGGGTCCGGGCGAGCCCGTCCAGCACGTGCTCGGCGGTGCAGTGGGCGTACGGGTCCGGGTCGTTGGGCCTGAGCAGCGCCCTCACCAGCATGCCCCGGGGCAGCCGGGGGAGCCCCGCGCTGTGGGTGGCCAGGTGTCGCAGCGTGATCGGCTGCCCGCCGCGGGCCGGGACGACGACCCGGCCGTCCCGCGCGTCGGCGAGCACCTCGGCGAGCGGCTCGTCGAGTCGCACCGTGCCGTCGAGCGCGAGCCGCGCGAGTGCGAGCGAAGTGAACACCTTGGTGACGGAACCGATTTCGAACAGGGTGTCAGGCCCGGGGGTGCCGCCGCCCGGCCCCGTCCGCCCGATGCCGCGGATCTCCGTGTCCCCGCCGGCCAGTCCGGCGACCACCGCGCCGACGTGCCGGCCCGCGAGCCGGTCGACCGTCTGCTGCACGACGCGCGCGAGTTCGTTCATGACAGTGAGCCTAGGCGGCCCGACCTGCCGACTCGTCAGACCCGAAAAGGATTTCGGCCGCCCCGGATGCTCCTCCGGGCGTACGCCCGGCTGCGCCCGGCACGGTAGGGGCGAGTACGGCACGCGAGGGGCGGGTGCGGGAGGTCCGAGCACGGGGCCGCCTGCGCTCAACCGGTCAGTGCGGTCCGCAGCCGGGCCGCGATCTCCGCCGCGCCCGCCTCGTCCGGGTACGCCCGCCGGGGCCAGAAGAAGCCGCGCAGCCCGTCCTTCGGATTGCGCGGCACCACGTGGACGTGCAGGTGCGGCACCGACTGGCTGATCCGGTTGTTGGCCGCCACGAAGCTGCCCGCCGCGCCCAGTCCGTGCTCGACGGCCGCCGCCACGCGCTGCACCTGGAGGAAGAACGGCCCGACCTCGTCCGCCGGCAGGTCCGCGAGCGTGCGGTGATGGGCGCGCGGGACGACCAGGACGTGTCCGGGGAACAGCGGCCGGCGGTCCAGGAAGGCCACGGCCGCCTCCTCGTCCAGCACCCGGTGCGCGGGCTCCGCGCCCGCCACCACCGCACAGAAGACGCAGTCCATCCGTCCATTCAAGCCACCGGCGGCAGCCCCGGCACGCCGGCGGACGGCCGTGCGGCCGTCGTCACCCGACCGGCCGCCGACCGGGTGCGGCCGCGCCGCCGCCGGGCGCACCGTGCTGCAGGGGGCCGACCGGCGGGCGCACCACGCGCTCCGGGCCCGGCGCCCCACCGGCAGACGCGGACCCCACCCGCGCACCCGCACGCGGCACATCACACGGCCACGCCGCGCCACGCCGCGCCGCGCGGCACCGCCGTCCGCCCTCACTCGTACCGGTACAGCAGCGCCTCCCGCTCCGTCTGCTCGATCATCTCGATGGTCAGCGACTCGTCCCGCAGGTGCGAGAGCGTGACCTCCGCCGAACTCGGCTGGTCGTCCTTGGCGAGCCAGTTCTCCGGCTTCCACGCCGAGCTCCGCAGGAGCGACTTCGGGCAGTGGGCGTACACCTCCTCCACCGCGACCACGATCGCGCTGCGCGGCGGCTTGCCGACGGCGGTCAGCTGGCGCAGCAGTTCGGGGTCGGTGGAGACGCAGGCCCGGCCGTTCACCCGCAGGGTGGTCTCCCGGCCCGGGACGACGAAGAGCAGTCCGACCCGGCCGGTCTCCACAATGTTGTGCAGGGTGTCCAACCGCTTGTTGCCGGTGGCGTCCGGTATGGCCAGGGTGTACTCGTCGAGCACCGAGACCAGCCCGGCCGGCCCGCCGCGCGGGGAGACGTCGCAGTGTCCGGCGGCGTCGGCGCTGGCGACGAAGACCAGCGAGGCGCAGGCGATCAGGCGCTGTGCGACGTCGTGGAGGTGGCCGACCTGTTTGCGGCGCGCGTGGTCGCCGGGTTGTTCGTAGATCTCGCGCAGCTGGGCGGCGTCCCTGAGGGCCCCCGCGTCGAGGGCATCGAACAGGCGGCCCGGCCGGTCCGGTCCGGTGCTTGACGCAGTGACAGCTTCCGGTGTGGTGGTCATGCCGGGAATCTAGCGGAGCGCTCCCGTCGCGCCCGGGGCCGACCACCCCGGGACGTGCGGACCGATCGTGGCTGAACCCCTCGCCACCAGCGGTTTTCCGCCGATAATGGGCACAGGGCATCGAGTCGTGGGCACGGGGATCCAGTCGGCCGGAGGTGGTGGTCGTGATCGTCAGGATCTGGACCGGGCAGGTGCTGGCCGGTCACGCCGAGGAGTTCTGCACCCACCTGGCGGCCCAGGTGATCCCGCAGCTGGGCCGGACGGACGGCTGTCTCGGCGGCGAGCTGCTGCGCTCGGTGTCGGAGGAGGACGGGTACCGGGTGCTGGTGTTGAGCCGCTGGCGCGACGAGGCCGCCCTGCGCGGGTACGCCGGGCCGATGTGGCGGATCCGGCCGGTCTGGTCGGAGGGCGAGCTGCGCCACCTCGCGCACCCGCCGGAGGTCACCCACTTCCTGCAGATCACCGCGCCCGCCACACCGTGACCCGCGGCCGACGACCAGCACGGTCGACGGCGTCGACGGCCCGCACGGTCAACCGGTCGACGGCGTCGACGACTCACACGGTCAACGGCACCGGGTGGATCTCGTCCGCCGGGTGCCCGGTACGGCTGTGCACCCGCTGCACGGCTTCCTTGGAGGGCGCCTCGGAGAGGCAGTACACCGTGCCCGACTCCGGGTCCGCCCACGCCTGCTGGAAGTGCACGCCCTCCTCGCCCTCGACCGCGAGGTCGGCCGCGTGGGCCTGCCTGAGCATCTCCGCCGTGATTCCGTTCATCCCGTGGTGGACGTCCATGAACTTCGCCATCGCGCTCGCCTCCGTAGCTTCGGTGCGCCGACCGGCAGGACCCCATCTACCAGCGTCGCCCCTGCCGCCCGCCTCCGCCACCAGACCGTCCCCGTCCCCGTCCCCACCCCCGCCACAGGGCCGCCGGCCCGGCCTCCGCCTCCGGCACCGACCCGATCCCCGACTGAGCGCGTAGCACCCCGTCGCACATTCCCCGCACGTTCGTGAAACAGGCCACAGCGGAAGCCACTCCCTGTCCTTGCGCCGACCGTGGCAGAATGACCGCAACAGCAGTGACGTTCAGCGCACTCCGGGGTCGGTGAAAATCCGAACCGGCGGTTACAGTCCGCGACCCGTCCGCAGCCAGCGGCCGGTTGACCAGGTGAAATTCCTGGACCGACGGTTAAAGTCCGGATGGGAGGCGTGCGCGGGCGGACGTGGAGCAGTACCCGTGGTCCATCGTTACCGGACCGGACCGCGGTCAGGTGAACGCCGGGAGCAGTGTCTCCCGGGCCGGGCGAGCGATCTCCCGGCGGCTCCGGCACCCCGGCGACGGGTCGTGCCGCCGGCCCGTGCGCCGTTGCCCGTCCGTGTCATCTCCCTCTGCCGCCCCGGAGTCCGCGCCCCAAGCGCGAGGAGAACCCGGGTGTTCACCGGCATCATCGAAGAGCTCGGCGAGGTCGTGTCGATCGAGGAGATCGGCGACTCCTCGCGGATCCGCCTGCGCGGCCCGGTGGTCTGTACGGACGCGGGTCACGGTGACTCCATCGCGGTCAACGGCGTGTGCCTGACCGTCGTCGACACCCCGGAGGAACTGGCCGCGGGCACCGGTGAGTTCAGCGCCGACGTGATGGCCGAGACGCTGCACCGCTCCAGCCTGGGGGAGCTGAAGCCCGGTTCCCGGGTCAACCTGGAGCGTGCCATGGCGCTCGGCGCCCGGCTCGGCGGTCACCTCGTCCAGGGCCACGTCGACGCCACCGGGCGGCTGGTGAGCCGCGAGCCCGGCGAGCGCGACGCGAACGGCGAACTGCGCTGGGAGGTACTGCGGTTCTCGCTGCCCGACACCATCTCCCGCTACCTGGTGGAGAAGGGCTCGATCACGGTCGACGGCGTCAGCCTCACCGTGGTGGAGGCGGCCCGGGACAGCTTCACCGTCAGCCTCATCCCGGCCACCCTCGCGCTGACCACGCTGGGCGCCAGGACCGTCGGCGAGAGCGTCAACCTGGAGGTGGACGTGCTCGCCAAGTACGTCGAGCGCCTCCTGGAGTCCCGCACCCTGCCGAACCTGCCGGGCCTGCCGAACCTGCCGGGCCTGCCGAACCCGCCGGGTTCGCAGGACCTGCCGATCGACGAGACCCCGGGGGAGTCCGAGTGAGCTGGCTCAGCGGAGAAGCGTTCACCGTCCTCGGCGAACACGTGAGGTGGGCCGACATGTTCGGCAACCTGCTCGGTTTCGCCGGCCTCGCGCTCGGCTGGCGCCGTTCGGTCTGGAGCTGGCCGGTCCAGCTGCTGTCCGGCGTGGTGCTGATCACCGCCTACCTCGGCGGCCACGTCCCCGGCCTGATCGGCAAGCAGCTGATCGTGATCGCCACCGCCGCCTGGGGCTGGGCGCAGTGGCGCCGGGGCCGCCAGGACAGCGGCACCATCGCGGTGCGGTTCGCCCGTTGGCCCGAGCGCCTGGCGCTGGCGGCCGGCACCGCGGCCGGTACGGTCGCGCTCGCCCTGCTCTTCACCTCGTTCCCCAGCCTGTCCTGGAGCCCGTGGTCGGACGCCTACATCTTCGTCGGCACGCTGGCCGCGATGGTGGCGCAGGCGCGCGGCTGGGTGGAGTTCTGGTTGGCCTGGATCGCGGTCGACATCGTCGGCGTCCCGTTCGCCTTCAACAGCGGTTACACCTTCTCCGGCCTCACCTACTCCGTCTACTTCGTTCTGGTGCTGCTCGGCCTCCGCTCCTGGTGGCTGAGCACCCGTGAGCCGCGCACCGAGTCCGTCACCGTCCCGCAGGGAGCCACGGCATGACCGAGAACCAGTCCGACAAGGGCACCGTCGAGGCCGAGCTCGTCCTCGACCCCGTCGAGCGGGCGATCGCCGACATCGCGCTCGGCCGCGCGGTGGTCGTGGTCGACGACGAGGACCGCGAGAACGAGGGCGATCTCGTCTTCGCCGCCTCCGCGGCCACCCCCGAGCTGATGGCGTTCACCATCCGCTACAGCTCCGGCGTGATCTGCGCCCCGATGACCGGGGAGGAGCTGGACCGCCTGAAGCTCCCGCCGATGACCCAGGTCAACGAGGACCGCAAGGGCACCGCGTACACCGTCTCGGTGGACGCCCGCGAGGGGGTCGACACCGGCATCTCCGCCGCGGACCGCGCCCGCACCGTCCGGCTGCTCTCCTCGCCCGGCACCGGGCCCGGCGACCTGACCCGCCCGGGGCACGTCTTCCCGCTGCGCGCGGTGGAGGGCGGCGTGCTGGTCCGTCCCGGCCACACCGAGGCCGCCGTCGACCTGGCACGGCTCGCCGGGCTGCCGCCGGCGGGTGCGATCGCCGAGGTGGTCAACGACGACGGCACCATGGCCCGGCTGCCCGAGCTGGTCGTCTTCGCCCGTGAGCACGGTCTCGCGATCATCTCGATCGAGGACCTGATCGCCTACCGCCGCCGCACCGAGCTGCACGTCGACCGGGCCGCCGTCACCGCCCTGCCCACCGTGCACGGCGAGTTCACCGCCGTCGGATACGAGGGCACCATCGACGGCGTCGAGCACATCGCCCTGGTGGCGGGCGGTCTCGACGCGGACGGCCGGCTGCCGGACGGCGAGGACGTCCTGGTGCGGGTCCACTCCGAGTGCCTGACCGGCGATGTCTTCGGTTCGCTGCGCTGCGACTGCGGCCCGCAGCTGGAGGCCTCGCTGCGGCGGGTCGCCGAGGCCGGCCGCGGCGTGGTGCTCTACCTGCGCGGGCACGAGGGGCGGGGGATCGGCCTGGCCCACAAGCTGCGCGCGTACCAGCTGCAGGAGCAGGGGCGCGACACCGTCGACGCCAACCTGGACCTCGGCCTGCCCGCTGACGCCCGCGACTACAGCATCGCGGCGCAGATGCTGGTGGACCTCGGCGTCCGCTCGCTCACCCTGCTCACCAACAACCCGCGGAAGCTGACCGCGCTCACCGAGCACGGTCTGAAGGTCAAGGGGCGCGAGGCGGTCGAGATCGCGCCCGGCGAGCACAACCTGCGCTACCTGCAGACCAAGCGCGACCGGATGGGTCACGACCTGCCCGGCCTCGGCTCCTGAAGCACCCACACCCACCCGACAGAGAACGGATCAGAACATGAGCGGTCACGGAGCCCCCGAGCTGACCATCGACGGCGCGGCCGACCTCAAGGTCGCGGTCATCGCCGCCCAGTGGCACGACCGGGTGATGAACGGCCTGCTGGACGGCGCCCACCGCGCGCTCAAGGAGCTGGGCGTCGCCGAGCCGACCGTGCTGCGCGTCCCCGGCACCTTCGAACTGCCCGTCGCCGCCAAGCGCCTCGCCGACCGCGGCTACGACGCCGTGGTCGCCCTCGGCGTGGTGATCCGCGGCGGCACCCCGCACTTCGACTACGTCTGCCAGGCGGCCACCGTCGGCCTCACCCAGGTCAGCGTCGACACCGGCGTTCCGGTCGGCTTCGGCGTGCTGACCTGCGACAACGAGGAGCAGGCCATCGACCGCGCGGGGCTGCCCGGCTCCGCCGAGGACAAGGGCCACGAGGCCGTCACCGCCGCCGTCGCCACCGCCGCGGTGCTGCGCGCCGCGCGCTGACACCGACGCCCGCGGCCGTGCCGCGACGACAACGCGCACGGTCCCGGACCGTGGACGTCCACCGGACCGTCCACGGTCCGGGACCGTTTACCGTCCGTCCGCCCGCACGCCGTAAGGTGGCCCCATCATGGCTTCGAAGACATTCGAGGAGCTCTTCTCCGAGCTCCAGCAGAAGGCCGCCACCGGCGACCCCTCGTCCTCCCGCACCGCGCAGCTCGTCCAGCAGGGCGTCCATGCGATCGGCAAGAAGGTCGTCGAGGAGGCCGCCGAGGTCTGGATGGCCGCCGAGTTCCAGTCGGACGAGCAGACGGCGGAGGAGATCTCCCAGCTCCTCTACCACCTTCAGGTGATGATGGTCGCTCGCGGGCTGACGCTCGACGACGTCTACAAGTACCTCTGAGCACCCTGAAGAGACCCCGTCGACCGGCCGTCGCCGAACGGGCACGGCCGTGACGGCTCCCGCTCCGCCGAGCACACCCCTCCCTACAGGTAAGGAAGCAACCTCCCATGCTGCGCATCGCCGTCCCCAACAAGGGTTCGCTCTCGGGTCCCGCGGCGGAGATGCTCCATGAGGCCGGCTACCGGCAGCGGAAGGACCCGAAGGAGCTCGTCCTCGTCGACCCGAACAACGAGGTCGAGTTCTTCTTCCTCCGCCCGCGCGACATCGCGGTCTACGTCGGCTCCGGCCGCCTGGACGTCGGCGTCACCGGCCGTGACCTGCTGCTGGACTCGCACTCCAACGCCGAGGAGGTGCTCGCCCTCGGCTTCGCCGGGTCGACCTTCCGCTTCGCGCGTCCCGAGGGCGTGGCGGTCGAGGACGTCAAGGGCCTGGAGGGCCTGCGGATCGCGACCTCGTACACCGGCCTGGTCGAGCAGCACCTGGCCGACCACGGCGTGACGGCGACGGTCACCAAGCTGGACGGCGCGGTCGAGACCGCAGTGCAGCTGGGCGTAGCCGACGTGATCGCCGACGTGGTGGAGACCGGGACCAGCCTGCGCAACGCCGGCCTGGAGGTCTTCGGCGAGCCGATCCTGATCTCGGACGCCGTGGTGATCCGCCCCAAGGGCGCCGGCGAGGACCCGCGGGTGGAGCAGTTCCTGCGCCGCCTCCAGGGGGTGCTGGTGGCCCGCCGCTACGTGCTGATGGACTACGACATCCGCGCCGAGAACGTCGGCGCCGCCGTGGGGCTGACCCCGGGCCTGGAGTCGCCGACCGTCTCGCCGCTGCACACCGAGGGCTGGGTCGCGGTCCGCGCGATGGTGCTCCGCAAGGAGGCCCAGCGGATCATGGACGACCTGTGGGGCATCGGTGCCCGGGCCATCCTGGTCACCAACATCCACGCCTGCCGCCTCTGACCTGCTCGCCCGCGCGAGAGTAAAGAACGGTTCAATGGGGCGGGGACGCCGGCCGGCGTCCCCGCCCCGTCGCGCTGCCGCCACCAGAACCACCCGGAGACCCCCGTGTCCACGCCGCCCGTCGAGTTCCCCGTCACCTGGGCGCCGCGCCGCACCCGCATCGTGCTGCTGCCGGTCTGTGTCGTGCTGGTGGTGCTGTTCGCGGTGCTGGCCGTGTTGCTCCCGGAGAACTGGCAGCTCAACGACCGGATCATGATGATCTCCAGCGGTGTCCTGTTCGCCGCCGTCGGCCTGATGCTGGCCCGCCCCCGGGTGAGCGCCGACGCGAACGGCGTGACGGTGGTCAACTTCGTGCGCAGCCGTCGGCTCGCCTGGGCCGAGATCGTCCGGGTCAACCTCCGCCAGGGCGACCCGTGGGCCACCCTCGACCTCGCAGACGGCACCTCGCTGGCCGCGGTCGGCATCCAGCCCGGCGTCGGCAAGGAGCAGGCGATCGCGGACGCCCGCGCGCTGCGCGACCTCGTCGAGTACCACGTCGAGGCCTGAGTCCGGTCCGCGGGCGGGGTGGGGCACGGCGCCCTCCGACCTGCGGTTCCGGCGCCGGGAGGGCCCGACACTCCCCCTTACGTCCGTCCGGGTATGGTCTACGCTGGTAAAAGCGGGGCAAAGTCCGCCCTGCCCGAAAGCGACCGACCGCACCGACCTGAGGAGTGACACTCCCCCTCGATGGACGATCCGTCCGGTAGTACCTGCGCCGCCCCACTTCCGGTCACCGGAAGGCGAGCGGCACTGTGATCACCGCCTGGCTGCTGTTGCTCGCAGCCGTTCTCCTGATCCTCGCCAACGGCCTCTTCGTGGCCGCCGAGTTCGCCTTCGTGACCGTCGAGCGCGGGGCGGTGGAACGTTCCGCCGCGGCGGGCGACGCCCAGTCCGGCCGCGTCGCCAGGGCCCTGCGACACCTCTCCTTCGAGCTCTCCGGAGCCCAACTCGGCATCACCGTCACCTCGCTGGTGGTCGGCATGCTCGCCGAGCCGGCCGTGTCGACGCTGCTCTCGCCCGTCATGTCCGCCCTCGGCGTGCCCGAGGCGGCCGCCCGCGGCGTCGCCGTGATCGTCGGCATGGTGCTGGCCACCGTCGTGCAGATGGTGATCGGCGAGCTGGTCCCGAAGAACTGGGCGATCTCCCGCCCGCTGCAGGTGGCCCGTGCGGTCGCCGCCCCGCACATGGCCTTCTCCTTCGTCTGCCGTCCGCTGATCAGCTTCCTCAACGGCGCGGCGGACCGTACGGTCCGGGCCTTCGGCGTCGAGCCGCAGGAGGAACTGGGCCACGCCCGGACCCCGGCCGAGCTGGTCTCGCTGGCCCGGCACTCGGCCAAGGCCGGTGCGATAGACGAGGAGTCGGCGACCCTGTTCGTCCGGACCCTGGGACTGAGCGAGCTGACCGCCGAGTCCGTGATGACCCCGCGCGTCGACGTGGCAGCGCTCCAGCGCGACGCCACCGCCTCCGACGTCGTCAACCTGACCAGGGCCACCGGCCTGTCCCGCTTCCCCGTCTACACCGACAGCCTGGACGAGGTCACCGGCACCGTGACGCTCAAGGACGCCCTCGCCGTCCCGGCGGCCCGCCGTGGCCTGGTGCGGGTCGCCGACCTGTCCTCGCCGCCGCTGCTGGTGCCCGAGACGCTGCCCGCCGAGGTGCTGCTCGACCGGCTGCGCAGGCTCCAGCCGATGGCCATCGTGGTCGACGAGTACGGCGGCACCGCCGGCGTCGTGACCGTCGAGGACATCGTCGAGGAGATCGTCGGCGAGGTGCAGGACGAGCACGACCCCGACGACCACCCCGAACTGTTCCCGCTGCCGCCGGTCAACGGCCTGCCGGTCTGGGAGGCCGACGGCCGCGCCCGGCTCGACCAGCTGGAGGGCATCGGCCTGAACGCCCCGGACGGCCCGTACGAGACGCTGGCCGGCCTGGTCGCCGACCTGCTGGGCAAGCTCCCCGAGGTCGGCGAGCAGGCCGGGCTGCCCGGCTGGCGCCTCACCGTGACCGGTGTCGACCGCCACCGCACCAGCCGGGTCCGGGTGGAGCGCACCTCTGCGCCCGGTTCGTTCGGCGAGGACGGGGAGCACCTCCGATGACCGCGCTCCAACTGGCCGTCGCGCTCCTGCTCCTGCTCGGCAACGCCTTCTTCGTCGGCGCCGAGTTCGCGGTCGTGTCCGTGCGCCGCAGCCAGATCGAGCCGCTCGCGGAGTCCGGGCACAAGCGCGCCCGCACCGTGCTGCACGCGCTGTCCAACGTTTCCGCGATGCTGGCCGCGGCCCAGCTCGGCATCACCGTCTGCTCGCTGGGCCTCGGTGCGCTCGCCGAGCCGACCATCGCCTCGCTGCTGGAGGGCCCGTTCCACGCGATCGGCGTGCCGCCCGGTCTGATGCACCCGCTCTCGTACGGGATCTCGCTCGCCGTCGTGGTGTTCCTGCACATGGTGATGGGCGAGATGGTGCCGAAGAACATGGCGATGGCCGGCCCGGAGCGGGCCGCGCTCTGGCTCGGGCCGCCGCTGGACCGGCTGGCCCGCTGGCTCGCCCCGGTGATCCGGCTGCTGAACGCCTTCGCCAACGGCATCCTGAGGCTGTTCCGGGTGGACGCCAAGGACGAGGTCGAGTCGGTCTTCACCACCGAGCAGCTGATGTACCTGCTGGTCGACTCCCGGGACGCGGGCCTGCTCGACGAGGAGCGCCAGGAACGCCTGGAGGACGCCCTGGAGCTGGGCCGTCGCCCGGTCACCGAGGTGCTGCTGGAACCCGAGCAACTGGTCACCGTGGACACCAAGGCGACCGCCGCCGAGGTCGAGGAACTCGCCCTGCGCACCGGCTTCTCGCGCTTCCCGGTCACCGACGGCGACCCGGCCGGGCACGGCTACCTCGGCTACATCCACCTCAAGGACCTCCTCGACGTGGAGGACCCCTCGGCGCCGGTCCCGGCCCGCCTGTGGCGGCCGATCACGGTGCTGCGCGGCGGCCTCCCGCTGGACGACGCCCTCGGCGCGATGCGCCGCGCGGCCTGCCACCTGGCCGCCGTGCTGGACCAGGACGGGCGCACGCTCGGCGTGGTCATGCTGGAGGACGTCCTGGAGGAGCTGATCGGCGAGATGCACGACCCGGACCACCGCGCGACCGCGTAGGAACTCCGACGCCGGGGTGCCCCGACCAGGGGCACCCCGGCGTTCCCGATTTCGCCGACGGCGTGTCCGCTCGTGGCGATTCTGCCCAGAGCATGCAGCCGTTCCCTGCCGGCCGCCCTCGGAGGAGAGTGGCGGGCATGAGACTTCTCCTGCTGGGTGGAACCAAGTTCGTCGGGCGGGTCATCGCCGAGGAGGCACTGGCCCGGGGGTGGGAGGTGACGGCCCTCAACCGCGGTACGCAGCCCGCCCCCGAGGGCGTCCGGGTGCTGCAGGGCGACCGCACGGCCGAGGCCGGGCTCGCGGCGCTCGGGACGGGGGAGTGGGACGCGGTCGTGGACACCTGGTCGTGGGCCCCGGCGGCCGTGCGCGACAGCGCCCGCGCGCTGAAGGGCCGGGTCGGCCACTACGCGTACGTCTCCAGCCGGTCGGTGTACGACTACCCGCTGGTGGCCGGCGCGGGCGAGTCGGCGCCGGTGGTCGCCTCCTCGCCCGACCTCACCGGCGAGGTGCCCTACGCCGAGGCCAAGCGCGGGGCCGAACTGGCCCTGGAGGCGGAGTACGGGGAACAGGCGCTGCTGGCCCGCGCCGGGCTGATCCTCGGCCCGCACGAGAACATCGGCCGGCTTCCCTGGTGGCTCGACCGGATCGCCCGGGGCGGACCGGTGCTCGCCCCCGGACCGCGCGGGCTGGCGCTGCAGTACATCGACGTCCGCGACCTCGCGGCCTGGATCCTGGACGCGTCGGCGGCCCGCCTCGGCGGCCCGTACAACCTGGTCAGCCCGTCCGGGCACGCCACCACGGGCGAACTGCTGGAGGCCTGCGTGCGGGTCACCGGCTCCGACGCCGAACTGCGCTGGACCGACCCCGAGCGGATCCTGGCGGCCGGCGTGGAGCCGTGGACCGAGCTGCCGATCTGGCTGGCGCCCGGCGAGCTGTACGACTTCCTGCACACCGGCTCGGTCGAGCGGGCGGTGGCCGCCGGGCTGCGCTGCCGCCCGGTCGCGGAGACGGTCGAGGACACCTGGGCCTGGCTGCGGACGATCGGCGGCGCCGCCCCGCTGCGCTCCGACCGGGTCAGGGTCGGGCTCGACCCGGAGCGGGAGGCCGCGCTGCTCAGGGGGTGATGCCGTGGCGCGGGCCGGGGTGCCTTCGAGGAACGGGCCCCGGCCGGCCGCCGCCGTCGGCCGGCCGCGGCTGTCGACGAGCCCCGGTGGTCGATGAGCCCCGCGGTGGTCGGTCAGCTCCGTCCGTCGATCAGCTCCCCGTACGCCTGGACGAGGTCCGGCAGCCGCAGCGTGGCCAGGTCCTCGCGGCCCGGCGGCTCGCGCAGCAGTGACAGCCGCAGGTCCCGGTAGGCGCAGGACTTCTCGTACAGGGTGCGGATGAACCGGCCGTTGCCCAGTTCGTCGATCCAGCCCTCGCGGACGACGTGGGTGCAGATGCTGGCCAGCTCCTCGGCGGCGTCCTCGTCCCAGCCATCGCCGTCCCGCCCGGCCAGTGCGGCGCCGATCGCGGTCAGCTCGCCCGGGCGGTAGCTCGGGAAGTCGACCCGGGTGGTGAAACGGGAGTTGAGGCCGGGGTTGGTGGCGAGCAGCCGGTTCATCCCCTCGGGGTAGCCGGCCAGGATCACCACCAGCCGGTCCCGGTTGTCCTCGGCGCGCTTGAGCAGTACCTGGAGCGCCTCGTCGCCGTACGCGTCGCCCTTGGTGTAGCCGGAGTTGGAGAGGCTGTACGCCTCGTCGATGAACAGCACGCCGTCCAGCGCGGAGTCGATCAGCTCGTTCGCCTTGACGGCGGTCTGGCCGAGGAACTCGCCCACCAGGTCGGCGCGCTGGGCCTCCACCAGGTGGTCGCCGGAGAGCAGGCCGAGGGCGTGGAAGACCCGGCCGAGGATGCGGGCCACGGTGGTCTTGCCGGTGCCGGAGGGGCCCGAGAAGACGAAGTGGCGCTTGGGCGGCTGGACCGGCAGGCCCTGCTCGGCCCGCAGCCGCGACATTCTCAACTGGGCGGAGAGCGCCCGCACCTGGCGCTTCACCGGCTCCATGCCGACCATCAGCGAGAGTTCGGCCAGCGCGGCGTCCAGCTCCCGCTCGTCGCCGTCCGGCCGGGGCGCGGGCCCGGCGGCCGTGCGGGACTGCGCCTGACGGCGGACGGGCAGCGGCGGGGGTGCGAGGGGCGCGCTGGGCGCGATGGGGGAGCCGGAGCCGGACCGCTCCCCGGCGGCCTGCGGAGCGCCGTCCGGAACGGCGCCGTCGGTCGGCACACCGGCGCCCGGGGCGCCGCCGGGCAGGACCGGCTCGGCCGTGGTGCCGTCTCCCGGGAGGCCGTCCGCCGAGTCGTCGTCCACGGCGGTGCCGCCGGTCAGGAGCCCGTCCACCAGACCCGCGTCCACCAGGCCCGCGTCCACCGGCGACCCGCCGTTCAGCACCCCGTCGCCGGAGACCGTCGCGCCGCCCTGCCCGGCTCCGCCCCCGAACTCCTCGCCGTACCCCGGCCCGACGGGGTACCCGACGTCGTCCGGGAACTCCGCGTCGATGTCCGGCCCGCTCGCGGTGCCGCCCGCGCCCCCGCCCGGGCGCCCGGCCGTCGTCAGCCCGTCCACGAGCAGCCCGTCGGCGAGCGCGTCCTCGGCCGAGATGGCGGTCAGTCGCGTCGCGGTGTCCATGAACGCCGGGTCCGCCCGGTGCACCGCGCGGTAGAGCGGCAGTGCCGCCGCGCTGCGCCCGGCGCCCTCGTACGCCCGCGCCAGCCAGTAGCGCAGCTCCTTGCGCTGGGGCTGCTCGGAGCGGCAGCGGGCCAGCGAGGCGGCCAGCGGGGCCTGGGCCTGGGCGCACATGTCGAGGCGCACCCGGGCCATGCCGGCGAACAGACCGGCCTCGATGCCGAGCAGCGGGTCGTCCAGGAGCCGGTCGGTGTCCCGGATCAGCTGCTCCCAGTCCTTGAGGAGGTAGGAGCGGCAGGCGTACAGGAACCGGGCGGACGGGTCCTCGCCGGGGGCCGGGCACTGCTCCAACGCCCGGTCCAGCTCGGCCAGGTGGCGGCCGTCCAGCCAGTGCGAGGCGTGCGCCAGCGCGAGGTCGCGGGCGTCCTCCAGGACGGGTTGCACCCACCAGCCGAGCCAGTACCAGGAGCTGAGCGGCCGGTGGTGCAGTCGCCGCTGCTCGCCGAAGCGCTTCTGGTGGCGGTACATGGCCAGCAACGCCGCCGAGGTGTCGCTGCGCAGCGCGTGCAGGCCGAGCCAGGCGTCGGCCATGCCGGGGTCCAGCCGGACGGCCGCCCGGAACTCCTCCTCGGCCCGGGCGTACGCGCCGGCCGTGTAGGCGTCCATGGCGCGCTGCCAGGCCCGGTCGGCGAGTCGGTCCGGGCCGCCCGCCGTGCTGTCGGAACTGTCCACCGTCGTCACTCACGCCCCCCGCGGTGTGGCCCGGGGCTCGGCCGGCGACTCGCCTTCGCGCAGCCTGGCCGGTGGTCGTCGAGCCCCCTGCGGCGCAGATGCGCCTGCCAGGAATCGTACCGGCGCCGGGCTGATCCGGAAGGGTGCCGCACGAGGTCAAATCCGATCGCGCGAGCGGCCGTTGAGCGGCCGGGCGCCGGAGAGGGCGGCGGGGGAGCGAGTTTCGGAAGGGGACCGGACGGCGCTCCCGGCTCACGGGGGAACAAGCCGGGAGCGCCGGGTCCGAGGCGGCCGGAAGCTTTCGTTCCGGCAGCTGAGGAGAACCTAAGTCCTGGTGACGTCGCAGGTCAAGGCACTTGTTGAAGGTTCACCGACGGTGCCCGGTGCGATCCGGCCGGTCACCCCGTCGACCCGGGTCGCGGCGTACGGGCGGCTCGGGTCGACGGCGAAATGCGCGGATTCGGCCCGGGCCCAGCCCGCCCAGAACGCGGCCAGATCCGGACCGTCCCGCTCCTCGCCGCGCCGCCGGGCCGCGGCGGCGTCCAGCTCCATCCAGACCACCCGGGCCAGCCACGGCCGCACCGCCCGCCGGCCCGCGCCGACGCCCTCGACCAGCACCACCGGGGCGACCGGCACCCCGGCCGTGCCCGCGAAGCGGCGCAGCGTCCAGTCGTACACCCGGTACGCCGCGTCCCGGCCGGCCGCCAGCGGCTCCAGCACCTGCTCGCGCAGCCGCCCGGTCCACTCGAAGGGCTCGTCGTGGGTCGCCAGGTCGTCCAGGTGGACTACCGGGGCCCCGCCGAGCGCCGCCGCCAGCCGTCCGGCGAAGGTCGTCTTGCCGGAGCCCGCGTGCCCGTCCACGGCGACCAGCCGCACCGGCCCGCAGGACGGCGGCAGCGCGCGCAGCTCCGCCGCGAGGGTGTCCAGCGCGTCACCGGGAGTGCACCGAGCATGGGTGGGGAGGGTTCCGGAAGCAGCCACATCGTCAACCCTACGGTGCCGTATCCCACCACTGCGGACAGTTCATCTGTGCAGGTCGTGACGGCAGCGCGGGTTTCGGGCATACTCGCTTCGCCACGACTGTGAACGGCCGTTCACCGCAACCCGGTGCCGGTCGGTCCGACCTGCCCCACCCGCGCCGGACCCGCCAACACCTCGGCCCGGCGCCCGATCGAGGAGGCGACCACCGCCATGACCCCCTCCCCTGTGAAAGCCGTGGAGCGCCAGCTGCCCACCGCCGAGGCCCGTGAGCTGCTGAGCCTCACCCGGGACCTGGTCCAGCGTGAGCTGCAGCCTCGCGCGGCGGAGGACGAGGCCGCCGGTCGCTTCCCACGGGAGGTCTTCCGCACCCTCGGTGAGGCCGGCCTGCTCTCGCTCCCGTACGACGAGAAGTACGGCGGCGGCGACCAGCCCTACGAGGTGTACCTGCAGGTGCTGGAGGAGCTCGCGGGCGGTTGGCTGGCCGTCGGCCTCGGCGTCAGCGTGCACACCCTGTCCTGCCACGCGCTGGCCGCCTTCGGCACCGACGCGCAGCGGGACGAGTGGCTGCCCGGCATGCTCTCCGGCGAGCAGCTCGGCGCCTACTGCCTCTCCGAGCCGCAGTCCGGCTCGGACGCGGCCGCCATGCGCACCCGCGCCGACCTCGACGGCGAGGCGTACGTGGTGAACGGCACCAAGGCGTGGATCACCCACGGTGGGCAGGCCGACTTCTACAGCGCCCTGGTGCGCACCGGCGGCGAGGGTGCCAAGGGCATCAGCTGTCTGCTGGTCCCCGGCACCCAGCAGGGCCTGTCCGCGGCCCCGCCGGAGCACAAGATGGGCATGCGCTCCTCGCCGACCGCCCAGCTGCACTTCGACGGCGCCCGGGTCCCCCGCGAGCGGCTGATAGGCGCCGAGGGCCAGGGCTTCCAGATCGCCCTCGCCGCGCTGGACTCCGGCCGTCTCGGCATCGCGGCCTGCGCGATAGGCGTCGCCCAGGCCGCGCTCGACCTCGCGGTCGACTACGCGTGCACCCGGCGCCAGTTCGGCCGTCCGATCGCGGAGTTCCAGGGCCTGTCCTTCATGCTCGCCGACATGGCCACCCAGATCGAGGCCGGCCGCGCGCTCTACCTGTCCGCCGCGCGGCTGAAGGACGCGGGCCTTCCGTTCTCCAAGGAGGCGGCGATGGCCAAGCTGTTCTGCACCGACGCGGTGATGCGGGTGACCACCGACGCCGTCCAGGTGCTCGGCGGCTACGGCTACACCCAGGACTTCCCGGCCGAGCGCTACATGCGCGAGGCGAAGGTGCTGCAGATCGTCGAGGGCACCAACCAGATCCAGCGCCTGGTGATCGGCCGCCACCTCACGAAGGGCTGACGCCCGACGAAGGCCCGGGACCCGGCGACGGGCCGGGGCCTCCCCCCCAACGGCCTCCGGCCGTCACTCCAGGGTGCGGAGTGACGGCCGGAGGCGTTCCTGTCGGGGCGTCAACTCGCCTGCACGGTAAGGCGGGTCAGCGCCGTACGAGCCGGCGGCGCTGCTCCGGGATCGAGCGGAGCGCGGCGAGGGTCGGGGCCGAGGGGGCGGCGGGCCCGGCCGGGTCGACCGCGGCGATCCGCACCGGGCAGTGCGCCACCGCGTGCGAGAACGGCTGGGTGCGCCAGTCCAGCCCGTTCGGGAGCTGGAACAGCGCGTCGAACCCGGCCGGTTCGGCGTCCTCCGGCGCCTCCACCTCCGCCAGGTCGTCGGTGGGCGTGCCCGAGCCCGGGCAGACCGCGGGGGCGAAGGGGTTCCAGGCGGTCGGCAGCAGGGCGTGCTGCGGGAGCCGCTCCTCGTCCGCCACCAGCGCGATCGGACGGCTGCACTCGGGGCAGTGGACCCGGAAGATGTCCCAGGTCTCGGCCTCGCCGGGGTCGGTGCCCGGCGCGTGGTCGACCGCGAGGTCGTCGCGGCCGGTCGTATCGTCGGTCTCGTCGGCGCCCAGCACGCGCTGGTCAGTAGCAGGCATGAGGATCCCCCTAGGATCGGGCCCGGCGTGGTCGTCCAGGGCCACAACCAGCACTTCCCTGTGATCCGGACTCATAATCCTGCGGTGTTGTGCACCGTGATGCACCGGGTGTGTCCTTGGCCACATCGCGTGCCACATTCACCCGGCACGTGCCCGCTTGACACCTGCGATCCCTCCGCGTGCCACCTCGTGCGCCCCCCGTGCTCCCGACCGGGTAGGTTTGCGGACTGTGGAGGATCTCGACCAACGCATTGTCCAGCTGCTCCTGGAGGACGGCCGGATGAGCTACACGGACCTGGGCAAGGCCACCGGCCTGTCCACCTCGGCGGTGCACCAGCGCGTGCGCCGCCTCGAACAGCGCGGGGTGATCCGCGGCTACACCGCGATCATCGACCCCGACTCCGTCGACCTGGCGCTGACCGCGTTCATCTCGGTCAAGCCGTTCGACCCGAGCGCCCCGGACGACACCCCGGAACGCCTGGCCGGCCTGCCCGAGATCGAGGCCTGCCACAGCGTCGCCGGCGACGAGAACTACATCCTCAAGGTCCGGGTCGGCGCCCCCGGCGACCTGGAGGACCTGCTCGCCCGCATCCGCAGCGCCGCCGGCGTCTCCACCCGCACCACCGTCGTCCTCTCCACCCCGTACGAGGCGCGACCCCCGAAGCTCTGACACCGATGGGCCGGGGTGCAGACTTGGCGTCATGACCGAGAGCACCCTCCCTCCTCGCCCGTCCTCGGGTAGGAGGGGTCCACGAACCGTCCTGCTGCGCGGCGGCGCCGTCTACAGCCCCGCCGACCCCTTCGCCACCGCGATGCTCGTGGAGGGCGAGCACGTCGCCTGGGTCGGCAGCGACGGCGCCGCCGAGGCGTACGCCGCGACCGCCGACGAGATCGTCGAGCTGGACGGCGCCCTGGTCACCCCCGCCTTCGTGGACGCCCACGTGCACGCCACCGCCGCCGGTCTGGCGCTCACCGGTCTCGACCTCACCGGCAGCCCCTCGCTGGCCGCCGCCCTGGCGGCCGTCACCGCCTTCGTCGAGGAGCGGGCCGAGCCCGACGGGGTGCTGATCGGCCACGGCTGGGACGAGAGCGGCTGGCCCGAGGGCCGCCCGCCGACGCTCGCCGAACTCGACCTCGCCGCCAAGGGCGCCGCGCTCTACCTTTCCCGCACCGACGTGCACTCCGCGCTCGCCACCACCGCGCTGCGCACCCTCACCGAGGGCCTCGCCGAGCGGCCCGGGTACCACCCGGAGGGCCCGCTCGCCAAGGACGCCCACCACGCCGTCCGGCAGGCCGCGCTCGACCGGCTCACCCCTGGGCAGCGCCGCCGCGCCCAGCGCGCCACCCTGGACCGCGCCGCCGAACTCGGCATCGGCGCCCTGCACGAGTGCGCCGGACCGGAGATCTCCTCCGAGCAGGACCTGGCCGCGCTGCTGGCCCTGGCGGCCGACGGCGACGGGCCCGAAGTCTTCGGCTACTGGGGCGAGTTGGGCGGAGTCGAGACGGCCCGCCGGCTCGGCGCGGTGGGCGCGGGCGGCGACCTCTTCGTGGACGGCGCGTTCGGCTCCCGGACGGCCTGCCTGCACGTTCCGTACGCCGACGCCGAGCACACCGGGACCGCCTACCTGAGCGCCGAGCAGGTCGCCGACCACGTCGCCGCCTGCACCGAGGCCGGGCTGCAGGCCGGCTTCCACGCGATCGGCGACGCGGCCGTGGCGGCGGTCGTCGAGGGTGTCCGGGCGGCCGGCGAGCGGGTCGGAGCGGGCCGGGTCAAGGCACTGCGCCACCGCGTCGAGCACGCCGAGGCACTGGACGACACGTCCGTCGCCGCGTTCGCCGAACTCGGCCTCACCGCCTCCGTCCAACCCGCCTTCGACGCCGCCTGGGGCGGTCCGGAGGGCATGTACGTCCAGCGCCTGGGCGCCGAGCGGGCCGCCGCCCTGAACCCGTTCGCGGCCCTGCTGCGCTCCGGCGTCCCACTGGCCTTCGGCTCGGACGCCCCGGTCACCCCGCTCGACCCCTGGGGCACCGTCCGGGCGGCGGCGTTCCACCGGACCCCGGAGCACCGGATCTCGGTGCGCGCCGCCTTCACCGCGCACACCCGCGGGGGCTGGCGCGCGATCGGCCGCGACCAGGACGGCGTCCTGGTGCCCGGGGCGGTCGCCAGCTACGCGATCTGGGCCGCCGGTGACCTGGTCGTCCAGGCCCCCGACTCCCGGGTGGCGGGCTGGTCCACCGACCCGCGCTCCGGCACCCCCGGCCTGCCCGACCTCACCCCGGGCCACCCGCTGCCGACCTGCCTGCGCACGGTCGTCCGCGGCCGCACGGTCCACCGGGCCCAGGGTTCCGCGTAGCGGCGGAAATGCGGGTGAAGTGCCGGGCCGCCGGCCCGTAGGTTGACCGGCATGACGACCCACCCGCTGGTACCCGCCGACTTCGACGTCCCGCGTGAGCTGCTCGCCCCGGAGTTCCGCCTGGAGCCCCTGGGCGAGCAGCACAACGCCTCCGACCACGCCGCCTGGACCGGCAGCATCGAGCACATCCGCGCCACCCCGGGCTTCGTCGGCCGGAACTGGCCGCCCGTCGACGGGATGCCTCCGGAGCGGAACCTCGACGACCTGCGCCGGCACGCCGCCGACTTCGCCGCGCGGACCGGCTTCACCTACACCGTCCTGGCCCCGGACCGGGACGAGGTGATCGGCTGCGTCTACATCTACCCCGACCGCGAGGACCCGGCCGTGGTCGCCGTCAGCTCCTGGGTCCGGGCCGACCATGCCGGGCTGGACGCCCCGCTGTACCGCGCCGTCTCCGGCTGGCTCGCCGAGCACTGGCCGCTGGGCCCGGTCCGCTACGCCGAGCGCTGATCGGGGGCCGGCCGGGCCGGGGCGGGCCGGGCCGAGCGGGGACGAACGGGCCCCGGCCGGCCGTAGCACCCTCACCTCACGTCCCACCGACGTTCCGGGGTACCTTCTTCGCACAGCGTCCGAACAGCAAGCCCCAGGAAGATGGTGCGCCGGTGGCCATTCCCGTCACCCAGGAGCGGTCCGGGACCGCGCCCGAGCCCCAGGAACCGGCACCCCGGCCGGGCCGCGCCGTCCGTGCCGTCGCCAAGGTCCGGGCCGGGCTGTCCCGGACCGGCCTGGCGGCGCTGGCCGGCCTGCTGCTCGCCCTCGCCTTCCCGCCCTACGACCTGTGGCCGCTGTCGCTGCTCGGCGTCGCCGCGCTCTCGCTGCTCACCCGGGGCCGCACCTTCCGCCAGGGCCTGTGGACGGGCTTCGCCTTCGGCCTGCCGTTCTTCCTGATGCTGCTCAGCTGGCTGCGGGTGGTCGGCTGGGACGCCACGGTCGGCCTGTCCGTCGTCGAGGGGCTGTTCCTGGCGCTCCTCGGCGGCGCGCTGGCCGTGACCTCCCGGCTGCCCGGCTGGCCGCTCTGGACGGCCTGCCTGTGGATCACCCAGGAATGGGCCCGGGACCGGCTGCCGCTCGGCGGCTTCCCCTGGGGCCGGCTCGCCTTCGCCAACACCGCCACCCCGTACACCCCGCTCGCCGCGCTCGGGGGCGCGCCCCTGGTGACCTTCGCGGTCGCCCTCTCCGGCGCCCTGCTCGCCTGGGCCGTGCTGCGCCTGCGCGGTCCGGGCAGGGCCCCGAAGGCCGCCGCGCTGGCGGCGCTCGGCGCGGTGGCCGCACTGCTCGCCGGCTACGTCGTGCCGGTGCCGACCGCCGCGGCCGACACGGTGAAGGTCGCCATCGTCCAGGGCAACGTGCCCAACCCGGGCATGGACTTCCTGGGCCGCCCGATGATGGTCCTCAACAACCACGCCTCGGCGACCGAGCGGCTGGCCGCCGACATCGAGGCCGGCAAGGTCGAGCGCCCCGACGTGGTGATCTGGCCGGAGAACTCCTCCGACCTCGACCCGTTCAGCGACCCGCTGGCCCGGCAGCGCATCGACGAGGCCGTGCGGGCGGTGGGCGTGCCGACCCTGGTCGGCACCCTGGTGGACGGCCCGGACGCGCAGCACGTCCAGAACGAGGGCATCGTCTGGAGCCCGCAGACCGGTCCCGGCGCCTCCTACACCAAGCAGCACCCCGTGCCGTTCGGCGAGTACGTGCCCTTCCGCGCCCAGCTGATGAAGGTGATCACCCGCCTCCAGCGGGTCGCCCGGGACTTCTACCCCGGTGACCACAACGGCGTGATGCAGCTAGGCCCGGCCCGGATCGGCGACGTCATCTGCTTCGAGGTGGCGTACGACGAGATCGTCCGCGACACCGTGGACAGCGGCGCCCGCGTCATGGTGGTCCAGACCAACAACGCGACCTACGCCAAGACCGGCCAGCCCGAGCAGCAGCTCGCGATGAGCCGGCTGCGGGCCGTCGAGCACGGTCGGGCGGTGCTGATCGCGGCCACCAGCGGCATCAGCGCGGTGATCTCCCCGGACGGCACCGTCCAGCAGCGCACCGAGGAGCTGACCGCGGCCGAGCTGTCGGCGACCGTCCCGCTGCGCGACGGCACCACGGTGGCCGACGAGGTCGGCGCCGCCCCGGAGTGGACCCTGGCGATCGGCGGCCTGCTGGCCTTCGGCGCCGCGGTGCTGGTCGGACGCCGTCGGAAGGCGTCCGCCGGAACACCGGCCGGGCAGGATTCGTTGGACCAGGTGGTGCCGTAGCCGGCCCGGACCTCCCGTGCGGCGCGCAGAGCACCGCTTGGAGTGGATCCGTACCGTGACGCAGCAAGCAACCCCGACCCGTCCGGCCCCGCGCGGCAGGCTCCGCCGGGTGCTGCCGCTGCTGATCACCGCGTGGGTGGTGCTGGAGATCTGGCTGCTGGTCCAGGTCGGTACCTGGCTGGGCGGCCTCACCGTCCTGCTGCTGCTCGTCGTGGGCGCCGTGATCGGCGGCTCGCTGGTCAAGCGGGCCGGGCTGAAGGCGCTGTCGGCGGCGATCGAGCAGGGCAGGAACCCGCAGTCCCAGCAGCCGCAGACCGGCACCAGCATGACGGTGCTGGCCGGCGTGCTGCTGATCGTCCCCGGCTTCCTGTCGGACCTGCTGGCCCTGACCCTGCTGTTCCCACCGACCCGGGCGCTGTGGCGGATGGCCGGGCGCCGGCTCGCCGACAAGGCGCTGCGCAGCACCGCGGGTGTCGGCGCCGACCCGCTGGCGGACGCGATGCGGCTGCAGGAGCAGCTGCGCATCCACCGTCCGGACGGCAAGGTGATCCAGGGCGAGGTGGTCGATCCCGAGGCCGGCCCGGCCGGCCCGCAGGGCCCGGACACCACCTATCGTCCGCCGATCACCGGCTGAGTCGGTTCCCGGTCCCGGTGCGGCCGCGGCCCCGCCGGGCCGCGGCCGCCGCGCGGGCGAGGAGCGGATCACGGGCGGGAAGCGGGACGACAACGGGCGGGAAGCAGGACGACCAAGGGCAGAAAGCGGGACGGCCAACGCGAAAGGGACCCTGGAAACCAGGGTCCCTTTTCGCGTCCTCCCGCCCAGGGGCGGGAGCGAGGTCAGGCGCTCTTGCGGGTGTCCCGCGGGTGCACCGCGAGGTTCATCCCGCCGGAGCGGAGCACGGCCAGCCGTTCGGCCAGCACCTCCTCCAACTCCTCGCGCGTACGGCGCTCCATCAGCATGTCCCAATGGGTGCGCGTCGGCTTGGTCTTCTTCTCCTCCGGCTCGTCACCGTCGAGAAGTGCCGCCTCCTGGCCACAGAAGCGGCATTCCCAGGCGGAGGGGATCTCCGCCTCGACCGAGAAAGGAACCTCGAATCGGTGTCCGTTCTGACATGCGTACTCGACGGTCTGGCGGGGAGCCAGATCGATACCACGGTCGGTCTCGTAGCTAGTGGCCCCGAGTCGCGTGCCGCGGAGAGCTCGCTCGCTCATGAATCGTGCCTCCCGGGCTTATGGCCCACAGGACTAGTGGTCGCTGTTCTTCGTCGTTCGGTCAACGCTCGGCTTCCGACGAAGATTCCCGTCCGGGGACATGCGTCGTCTGTAGTGCCGCCCCTGTTTGTACCCACCTGCGCCCGATTTGTCACATCTGGCCGGTGATATCACCCCAGGTGTCACCTATTTCACATCTGGTGATCGGGCGGACTTTCTGTGACGAGCGTACCGGGGCGGGTTCCGACAGCGTTCGCCGACCCCGACCCGGGGCCGTGCCCGGTCAGGAGATCGGGCGCGAGCGGATCATCGGCTCGTCCTTGGCCAGGTCGACCGGGCGGGCCCGCGGGGCCGGCTCGACCGGCGCGACCAGCGGCGGGCGCTCCGGGCGGGGCGGTACGCCGGCGGCCGCCTCGGTGCGGGTGTCGCGGTGCGGCAGCAGGGCGATGACCGCGTCCCGCAGCTGGGCCGGGGCCTCGTCGTCCAGCGGGTCGACGGTGGCGGGCACCTGCAGCCGGACCGGAGTGCCGTTGCCGATCCGAGCGTAGCCCCGGCCGACCGGGGCGTGTGCGGCGGGCACGATGTCCAGCGGCGCGCCGAGCGCGGCACGGCCCTCGTCCGGGCCGGCCGGGCCGAGCACCACGCGGGCCCGGGTGGTGGAGCGGACGGTCGGGGTGATCCGGTCCCGGGCCTCCAGGTCGTCGGCGATCACCACGGTGACCCGGGCGGCCCGGCCGTGCCGCAGCGGGAGTTCCAGCAGGTCCTGCGGGTCGGGGCGGCCCTCGGCCTGGGCGAGCTCGCTGAGCTCGGTCGGGTGGTCCAGCAGCAGCCACAGCGGCCGGGTGGCGTCCTCGGGCGGTGCGGAGCCGGCGTGCCGGGCGGCGTTCAGCGCGGTGAGCCGGCGGTCGGTCTCCTTGGCGGCCCACTCCAGCGCGGCCAGCGCGCCGTGCAGGCTGGTCTCCACGGTGTGCACGCCGGGCCGGTTCACCAGGCAGGCGTGCTCGCCGGTGCCCGCGCCGTCGACCACCACCAGGTCGGCGTACGGGAGGGCCTGCAGTGCGATCGAGCGGAGCAGGCTGGACGTGCCGTAGCCGGTGACGCCGAGCGCCAGCAGGTGCGGTTCGGAGGAGCGCGGGCCGGTGCGCCAGACCACCGGCGGCTGCTGGACGGGCGTGCCGCCCCGGCCGACCGGGATGGTCCGGGCGGTGCCGTCCTCGTCGGTGAAGCCCAGCACGATCTCGCCGGGGGCGGCCACGAAGCGCTGGGCGACGATGTCGGTGGGCAGCGGGGCGAGTGCGGAGATCCGCAGCCGGTTGGACTCCTCGTCCCAGTCGAAGCGGTACTCCCGGGCCCGGCCGGCCTTGCCCTGGACGACCTGCTCGATCCGGGCCCGGGCGGCCGGTTCGGTGTCGGTGAAGTAGGCCGGGTAGCCGAGCTCCAGTCGGGAGAGCCGGCCCTCGCCGTCGAACTCCCAGGAGTCGAAGACCTTCTTGTAGTCGCCCTCGAAGCGGTACATCGGGTTGGCGTCCTCGGGGCCGCACAGGTACGGCGTGAGGGCGGCGTAGAGGGCGCCGAGCTTGACGTCGGCGACGTCCGGCGCGGGCGGGGTGGGCGGCGCCTTGGGGGACCTTCCGGCCCAGGCCGCGCTGGCCATCAGGGCGATCAGGGCGAACAGCAGGCCGTGCGGCAGCAGGTAGATGCCGACCAGCATCGCGGCGGTGAGGAAGACCGTCGGGCCGCGGCGCTCCCTGGGCGTGGCCTGCCAGCGGTCCTTGGCCCAGGCGACGTGGTGGCGCATGCCGCGGCCGATGACGGAGAGCGGGGCGAACATGTCGGAGGCGTGGTCGCCGGCGGTCCGGGCGAACTCGCGGCCCTTGCTGAGGTGGCGGTGGAGCGGCATTCCTTGACTCCCCGGGCGAGTGGGACGGGTGGGGTGCGGGGGTGGGGCTGGAGCTGGGGTGGGGCTGGGGTACGACGGGGCCCGGGGGCGGTGGGATCCGCGCCCGGGCCGGTACGGGGGAGTGGCGGCGGCCAGGTCCTAGAACCTGATGCCGCTGAGCAGGCTCGCCAGGCTGGCGCCGCCCGCGGTGATGCTGGGGGCGATCGACGAGCCGGCGATGTAGAAGCCGAAGAGGGCGCAGACGATGGCGTGGGAGACCTTTAGTCCGTCCCTGCGGAAGAAGAGAAAGGCGATGGTGCCGAACAGAACGATGCCGGAAATCGAGAGGATCACGATCCGCTCCTCGGGAGGGGGACAAGCGGGGGTGTTACGGAAAGTGCACTAATCGTGACAAAAAGTAATAGATGATGGAACGGGGCAAATGGGTGGTTCTGCCGTTCATTGCCGTTCCGGTAGCCGGACGGCGGTATGCGAACCGGCAGGGGTGGGGGCCGGTCGCCGTGGGGATTCGGTGTGCCGAGGCATTCCCGGGGGGTGGGCGGTAGGTTTCCGAGGGGTGCCGGAAGTTCGCTCGAATGGCTGCGCGACCCGCGCCGCCCCGTGTCGTGGCGGGCCAGGGCCGTCATCCGGATCACGGACACGGCTGGCCCGCTCGGGCGGCGGCCGCTACCGTGCCCTGGGCGCAGCCCCGAGACCGCCCGACGTCCCGACCGGAAAGGCCGCCCGCCATGACCGACGCCGCCAGCCAGCAGCCCGCCGACGCCCCCGATGCCGAGGTGATCGCGCTGGCCGGGAAGCTCTTCGACGCCGCCCGTGCCGGGGAGACCGACACCCTGGCCGCCTACCTGGACGCCGGTGCCCCGGCCGACCTCACCAACGACCGCGGTGACACCCTCGTCATGCTCGCCGCTTACCACGGCCACGCCGCCACCGTGGAGGTGCTGCTCCGGCACGGCGCCGATCCGAACCTCGCCAACGACCGCGGCCAGACCCCGCTGGCCGGCGCCGTCTTCAAGGGTGCCGAGGACGTGCTCGACGCCCTGCTGGCGGGCGGCGCCGACCCGCAGGCCGGCACCCCGAACGCCCTCGACACCGCCCGGATGTTCGGCAAGGAGGACCTGGTCGCCCGGTTCGAGGTCCGCTGACCGGAGATCGTAGGCTTTTCAACCATGGACACCACGGCCACCAAGGACACCGGCACCGTCGACCTCCGCATCACCGGCTACGCGCACCCCGACGCCCAGGCCCTCTCGGCCGAGGTGCAGCAGGAGTACGTCCGCCGCTACGGCGACCCCGACTTCACCGAGATGCACCCCGAGCACTTCGAGGCGCCGGCCGGCCTGTTCCTGATCGCCTACCTGGACGGCCGCCCGGTCGCCTGCGGCGGGTGGCGGGCCAAGCAGGCCGGTCCGGACGGGCTGCGCGACGGCGACGCCGAGCTGAAGCGGATGTTCGTGGTCCCGGACGCCCGCGGCCGCGGCCTGGCCCGGGCGGTGCTGCGTCGCCTGGAGCGGACCGCGGTCGAGGCCGGGCGCACCCGGTTCGTCCTGGAAACCGGCACCGAGCAGCCGGAGGCCATCGCGCTGTACGAGTCCGAGGGCTACGCCGCGATCCGCAAGTTCGGCTTCTACAAGGACCACCCGCTGAGCGTCTGCCTCGGCAAGGAGCTCGACGCGGCGGTCTGAGCGGACGCCCCGCCGGGTAGGCTCCCGTCGCCCTGACGACCGGCCCTGGGGGACGGATGAGCCACCGAGCACCCGGAGCCGACCGGCTCCCCGCCCTGGCCGCCCCCGGCGGCGCGCTGGACCGGCTGGTCGGCACGGGCGTGCGCACCGTCGGGGCGGGCGCCGTCTGGGCCGTCGGCGACGCCTCGGGCACGCTCGGCGGCGGCAGCCACGGGGCGCTCGGCCGGGGCCCGTACGCGCGGCTCGTGCCCGGCCCCGACACGCTGTACGACCTGGCCAGCCTCACCAAGATCGTCGCGCTCTGGCCCTGCGCCGGGGCGCTGTGGCGGTCCGGACGGCTGCCGCTGGACGAGCCGCTCGGCCGCTGGTGGCCGCCGGCCGCGGGCCGGCCCGCCGGCGCGGTGACCGCCCGGCAGCTGCTCACCCACACGGCCGGGATGCTCCCGTACACCCGCTTCGAACAGCTCTACGGGCGTGGGCCCGCGGCGATCCGGGCCGGCGTGGTCGCGGCGCCGCTGCACCGCCCGCCCGGCACGGCCGTCGAGTACACCAACCGCGCCGCCGTGCTGCTCACCCACCTGGTCGAGGACCTCGGCGGTGCCCCGCTGGACGCGCTCGCCGCGCGCTGGGCCTGGCACCCGCTCGGCATGGCCGACACCCGGTACGGGCCGCTCGACGCCGCGCTCCTCGACCGCACGGCGCCCACCGAGTACGACGAGCGGACCGGCGCCCACCTGCGCGGTGTCGTCCACGACCCCTCCGCCCGGCTGCTCGGCGGCGTCTCCGGCAACGCCGGGGCCTTCTCCACCGCCCGCGACCTCGCCCGCTTCCTCACCGCGCTGCTCGACCCGCCGGCCGGGCTCGCCTGGGGCGGGGCGTGGACCGAGGAGTCGCTGCGCGAGCAGACCGGCGGACTGCGGCCCGCCCGCGGCCTCTCCTGGCTGCACGCTCCCGGCACCGAGCCGGCCGAGGGCACCTTCGTCCACTACGGCTTCACCGGTACCGGGTTCTGGGTCTCCCGGAGGCTCGGCCGCTGGGCGCTGCTGCTCACCAACAAGGTGCACCACGACCGGGTCACCCAGCCGCTGACCGACCTGCGCAACGCCTACCGGGGCGCGGTGTTCGGCTGAGGGGCGGACGGCACTCGTTCGGGTGATCGCGTGCGGGCCGCCGTTTGCCGGGCGGTGATCGCGGCAGAGTGTCCACGAGGACGGCACCCGGCGGAGGAGGCGCGATGACGGACACCTGGCCACTCTCGGAGGAGGAGTGGCTCGCCCGCCTGGTGCGCGCCTACGTCGGCTGCAGCGTGCTGCTCACCGACACGGCCGGCAGGGTCCTCCTACTGAAGGCCGGTTACCGCGACCAGTGGCAGTTCCCCGGCGGCGGGATGGACCCGGGGGAGGGGCCCGCCGAGTGCGCGGCGCGCGAACTGCTGGAGGAGACGGGCCTGGTGGCGGGCGGTCTGAGGCTGCTCGTCGTGGAGTGGCGGGACGTGATCCCCGATCAGGGCGAACACGCCCACCCCGCCGTGCAGTTCATGTTCGACGGCGGGACGGTCGAGGAGGGCGCGACAATCCGGCTGCAGGCCGAGGAGATCGCCGACCACGGCTGGTTCACCCCCGCGCAGGCGGCCGCCCTGCTGCACCCCTGCGCGGCGCGCCGCCTCACCGGGGCCCTGGAGGCCCGGCGGACGGGCGCCGCCGCGCTGCTGCATTCGGCGGGGTACGTGGGGTGACGGACGGTCCGGCGATCAGAGGAGGGTGCTCCAGTAGGACCAGAACCGGTTGAGCACCAACAGGGCGATCACCGCCGCCCACAGCACCGGCAGTGCCCAGTGGTAGCGGTCCGCCTCCCGGACGACCGCCCGCAGGCGCGGGCCCGCCGGGATCACACCGGTGCGCAGGTTGTGCAGCGTGGTGTACCAGAACAGCACCACCACCGTCGCCCACACCACCATGCAGTACGGGCACAGCGCGCCGATGTCGTACAGCGCCTGGTCCACCAGCCAGTGCACGAACACGACGCCCAGTGCGGTGCCCGCGTGCAGGCCCAGCCAGAACCAGCGCCGGTACGCGGCACCGGCGATCAGCCCCGCCCCGATCGCCGCCAGGGCGCCGAAGGCGGCCAGACCGAGCAGTGGGTTCGGGAAGCCGAACACCTCAGCCTGCTCGGTGCGCATCACCGAACCGCAGCTGATCACCGGATTGATGTTGCAGCCGGGCACGTAGGAGGGGTTCTCCAGGATGCGGAGCTTGTCGAAGGTCAGGACGGCCGAGGCGGCCAGCCCGATCAGCCCGCCGAGGAACAGCAGGACCGCGTAGGCGCGGCTCGCCCCGACCGGGGACCGGCCGGAGCCGTCGGGAGCGGGACGGGCGACGTGCACGGTGGTAGCGGCGGACATGGCAGCACACTCCGGTGGCTGGCTGGGAGGGGCCGGCCCGGCCGGGGTTCGGCCGGGCCGGTGGTGCCGTGCGGTGCGGTGCGGTGGGGGTGGGGCCCGGGACCGGGCCCCGGGCCGGCTACTGCAGGCCGGCGGCCTGCTTGACCTGGGCGGTGAACTGCTCCGGCGAGACCACGGCGTTGCCGGCGAACAGGGTCACCGGCTTGCCGTCCACCTTGACCGTCGGCGTACCGGTCACCCCGCTGTCGTTGAACGCGTCCGCGACCTTCGCCGCCCACGGCGCGTACGTCTTGTCGGTGACCGCCTTCACGAAGGAGTCCGTCTTCAGCCCGGGCACCTGGCCGGCCAGGTCCAGCAGGTGGCCGACGTCGCCGAAGCCGTCCTCACGCTCGTCCGGCTGGTTGGCGTACAGCACGTCGTGGAACGCCTTGAACTTGTCCACGCCCTCGTTCAGCGCGGCACCGGCGGCGGCCAGCGCGGTGCGCGAGCCCTTGCCGCCGAGGTTCTTGTCGAGGAAGGCCGCCAGGTGGAACTCCACCTTGACCTGGCCGTCCTCGGTGAGCTTCTTGACGGTCTCGCCGTTCGCCGCCTCGAAGTGCTTGCAGACCGGGCAGCGGAAGTCCTCGTAGACCTCCATGGTGTGCGGGGCGTCGGCCTTGCCGTAGGTGATCACCGTGCCGTTCGGGCCGCCGGCGTTCGCCGGGACGACCAGCGGGGCCGAGGTGGCGGCCGCGCCGGCCTTGTCGGCCTTGCCCGAGGCCGAGCCGATCGCGACGGCGACACCGCCGGCGAGGGCGAGCACGACGGCGGCGGAGACCGCCACCACGATCCGCTGACGGCGCCTGGCGGACTGCTGCTCGCGCCGCTGCGCCTCCTGGATCCGCTCACGGGCACTGATGCGCTTGGCCTGCTTCGAGCTGGGGGCCTGGGTCATGGGGAGTCAACTCCTGTACGCGGCGCGCGGGTGCGCGCGGGGAACCGCACCGGGTGCGGCGGGGTCGGGGAACGCGGGAGTCGGGCGCACTGCCTGCGGGCGTACGGGGGCCTCGGACCGGCCGGGTACGGAGAGGGGATCGGCGTACGCGGGGTGACCCGGTACGGGATCAGCAGGCAGGCGCGAAGACCGGCGGGCCACGCCGGGGAGCCGGGCTCAGCACCACGTCCTCGCGGCGCGGCCGCGCGCGGTCCGACACCGGCAGCGGCACCCGCAGCACCGGACGCACCGGGGCCGGCACCAGCAGGACGACCAGGGCGCGCAGCGGCCGGGCCAGCGACGCGTGCAGCGCACGCAGCGCCCGGGCCAGGCCCGACAGGGCCGAGTCGCCCAGCCGCAGCCAGGCGGCAGCGGCCAGCGCGATCACCAGGTGCACCAGCAGGAGCAGCAGTTGGGTCACGGCCGGCGCCAACTGCCCGGCGTGGCCCAGCGGGCCGGAGAGCAGTGACCCGTCCATCGAGCCGCCGCCGCACACCAGCAGGTTCACCCCGCGGGCGGGGACCTGCCCGGACAGCATCGGCCCACAGGTGGTCTGACCCAGGTTGAACGTCGTGTTGAGCAGCAGCTCGACCGGCACCATCACGGCGGCGATGTGCAGCATCCGCCGCTCCCCGCCGGCCAGCGCGGCCGCGACCAGGAAGACGACGGCGCACGCCGAGGCCACCAGTGACAGCGGCAGCGGGCGGCCTGTGATGACCACCTGGCCCAACGCGGCCATCGGCACGGCGAGCGCGGTGAACACCGCGGCCCGCAGGGCCCTGGTCGCGTGGGAGGAGATCGTCACGCTCCGGAGTATGTCATGACGCTCACGCCCGGCACGAGGGCACATCGGCCCTTGCCTTTGCCTTCCGCCTGACACCCCCTCACCGGGACGCGGGGTCGACAGCGCCCGCGGCCGGACTAGCCTGGAAGCGTTCCCGGCGGCCCCGACGAGGGGATGGACGCGCATGGCGAGACCCGAGACCACGGTGGGGCAGGTGCTGCTGGCCCGAGTCGAGGCCCAGGCGGCGGTGCTGGCCGCACTGGACGACGCAGTCCGGGCGGACGAGCCGGACGCGGTGCACAGGATGCGGGTCGCCTGCAGACGGCTGCGCAGCGCCCTGCGGACCTTCCGGCGGCTGTTCACCCCAGGGGCGACGGAGCAACTGGTCGCGGAGCTTCGCTGGCTGGCCGCCGCGCTCGGCGGCGCCCGCGACCTGGAGGTGCTGGTCGAACGGTTGGCCGCGCAGGCCCGCGAGCTGCCCGCCGAGTGCGGGCCGGAGCGGGTCGCCGAGGCCTTGGAGCGGTGGGGCGGGACCGAATACCGCCGGATCCGCCCCGAGGTGGTCGCCGCCCTCGACAGCCCCCGCCGCCGCGCCCTCGGCGACGCCCTCACCGCCTTCCTCGCCGACCCGCCGCTGCGCCGCCGCGCCGCCCGTCCCGCACTCCCCGAGCTGTCCCGGGTCGCCGCCCGCGAACAGCGCCGCACCGCCGATCGCGTCCGGACGGCCCTCGCCGCCGCCCCCGAGGACCGCGACCACGCGCTCCACGACGCCCGCAAGGCAGCCAAGCGCGCCCGCTACGCCGGGGAGACCGCCGCCCCGGCGGCCGGCCCGCGGGCCGAGCGCTACACGCGGCGGATGAAGGCCGTCCAGGAAGTGCTGGGCGAACACCAGGACGCGGTGGTCGCCGCAGCCACCCTCGCCGCCCGGCCGGTGGCGGCCGCCGAGCCGTTCGGCTACGGCGTCCTGTACGGTCGCCAGCTCGCCGCGGAGGCGGCGGCGCGCGAGCGGCTGCCGGGGGTGTGGAAGCGGGCGGGCAAGCCGAAGCTGGCGCGCTTCGGGTAGCGGGCGCGGGTCGGGGGCGGAGCGCTGTCGGACCTCGGGCGTCCGTACGTCCGTGACGGCGTTCCGGGCGACGGCGACGGCGAGGGCGTGGCGGGCGGGGCCGTCCGGCGGGGCGGCCGGGGCCGGACACTGAGGTGGCGCAGGCAGCGGACCGGCTGCCGAGCGACCGGGCCTCGGACCTCGCGGGCGTCACACCGCCGGTGGACGGCGCGATCACGGCCACCCGCCGGTAAGACCGACGGACCGGTCAGTGGGTGCCGAGACCCGCCGAGCGGGCCGCGTCCCGCAGCAGGTCCCGGAGCATCGTGGTGGTCAGGCGGCCGGTGTTCGTGTTGCGCGGGCTCACGTGGTAGCAGCCGTAGAGCCGCAGGGGCGGGCCGCCGTCCCGGGCGGCGAGGTCGACCCGGGCGGCGTGGCCGAACGCGGGCCTCGGGCGGGGGACCTGCCAGCCGGCGTCCGCGACCACCGGCAGCAGGGCCTGCCAGGCGAAGCCGCCGAGGGCGACCACGGTCCGTACGGTCGGGCGCAGCAGCTGCAGTTCGCGGGTGATCCACGGGCGGCAGGTGTCACGTTCGGTGGTGCTCGGCTTGTTGTCGGGCGGGGCGCAGCGGACCGGGTCGGTGATCCGCACGCCGTACAGCTCCAGGCCGTCGCCGTGGCGGACGGACTCGGGGCGATTGGCGAGCCCGAGGTCGTGCAGCGCCGCGTAGAGCAGGTCGCCGGAGGGGTCGCCGGTGAAGATCCGCCCGGTGCGGTTGGCGCCGTGGGCGGCGGGGGCGAGGCCGACCAGGACGAGCGGGGCGTCGGGCGGGCCGAAGCCGGGGATGGGGCGGGCCCAGTAGTCCCAGTCCAGGTAGGCGCGGCGCTTGGTGCGGGCGGTCTCCTCCCGCCACTCGACCAGGCGCGGGCAGGCCCGGCAGCCGGTGACCACGCGGTCCAGCGCGGAGAGTCCGCCGGCGCGGGCGGCGGCCTCGGCGGGGTGGCGGGGGTCGCCGGGGTCGTCGGCGGGGGACGGCGGCGTGGCCGTGGTCGGCATGGACCGATCCTAGGGCGCGCGACGTCGGGGAGACCGGGGGCTTTCCTCCGGCTTCGGGCGGGTTCATCCGGGTTCGCTCCGGCCGGGGCCGGGCAGACCTAGCGTGGAAGCAGTTGTTCCGGCAGCCCCCGTCCGGGGCGGGCCGGAGGCGCCGGTGCGTGCTGGCTGCGAGGAGGCCGCGATGATCGTCGATGCGGTGCTGGGGGTCCTCGGGGGGCTGGTGGGGCTGGGGGCGATATGGGCGGGGCTGAGCCTCAGGGTGGTCCAGCAGTTCCAGAAGGGTGTGGTGTTCCGCTTCGGGAAGGTGCGGAACGAGGTGCGCGAGCCCGGGCTGGTGGCGCTGATGCCGGTCGCGGACCGGCTGCGCCGGGTGAACGTGCAGATCGTGACGATGCCGATCCCGGCGCAGGAGGGCATCACCCGGGACAACGTGACTGTGCGGGTGGACGCGGTGGTCTACTTCCGGGTGGTGGACCCGGTGAAGGTCACGGTCAACGTGCAGGACTACAACTTCGCGATCTCCCAGGTCGCGCAGACCTCGCTGCGCTCGATCATCGGCAAGAGCGAGCTGGACGACCTGCTGGCCAACCGGGAGCCGATCAACCAGGGGCTGGAGTTGATGATCGACAGCCCGGCGCTGGGCTGGGGCATCGAGATCGACCGGGTGGAGATCAAGGACGTGGCGCTGCCGGAGTCGATGAAGCGCTCGATCGCCCGGCAGGCCGAGGCCGAGCGGGAACGTCGCGCGCGGATCATCACGGCGGACGGCGAGTACCAGGCCTCGGCGCGGCTGTCGGAGGCGGCGGCGGTGATGAGCGCCACCCCGACCGCGCTGCAACTGCGGCTGCTGCAGACCGTGGTGGAGGTGGCGGCGGAGAAGAACTCGACGCTGGTGCTGCCCTTCCCGGTGGAGCTGCTGCGCTTCCTGGACAGTGCGACCGAGGTCCAGCAGCGGAACCTGCTGACGGCTGCCGCGGCCGCCGCCGGGGCCAAGGTCGCGGAGGAGGCCGTGGAGAGCGGCGAGGTCTCGGAGGAGGAACTGGACCAGGATCCGCCCCGGCACGAACTCCCGCCGTTGGAGGAACTGTTGGACCGCTCGCCGCTGGAGGGTGCGGACGAGCCGGACGGACAGGCCCGGAGCGGCTCCGGAACGCCGGCGGACCCGGAGCGCTGAGCGGCGCCCGGTGGCGTCGGCCACCCGGCCGGACCACGATGGACAGGGGGAGGAAGCCAGGTCAGGAGGCGGACCATGACCATAGCCAGCGACATCATGCACCCGGGCGCGGAGTGCATCCGCGAGCACGAGACGCTCGCTGCCGCCGCCCGGATCATGCGGGAACGCGACGTGGGCGCCCTGCCCATCTGCGGGCCGGGCGACAAGCTGCTGGGCATCGTGACCGACCGCGACATCGTGCTGCGGTGCGTCGCCGAGGGTCGTGACCCGGCGTCGGTGACGGCGGGGGAGCTGGCGCAGGGGCGGCCGATGACGGTGGAGGCGGACGAGGACTGCGAGCAGGTGCTGCGGGTGATGGAGCAGTACCAGGTGCGCAGGCTGCCGGTGATCAACCACCCGGAGCACAAGCTGGTCGGCATGATCAGCGAGGCGGACATCGCCCGCGGCATGCCGCAGTCCCGGGTGGCCGAGTTCGTGTCGGCGGTCTGCGCGGAGGAGGCGCCCTCGGCGGCCGCCGAGGGCTGAGGCCGTCGGACGTCCGGGGTGTGGCCCCCGCCCTCGAGCGGCGGGGTGCCGGGGTCCGGTGGGGTTCGGACCGATCCGGTCGGTAACTTCGGTTGTCGAAAGGTGGAATGGCAACTGGAGTTGTCATCATGACGACCGTGGAGATCACCCCCGAGGAGAAGGCCGAGCTGGTCCGGGCCCTGCTCGACGCGCTCAACCCGCTCGCCGCCGCCGTGCGCTCCCGTGTGACCGGACTGCCCGAGGCGCGGATGTGGGACGCGGAGCCGGTCGAGGTCGCGCTCTCCGTCCTGTCCGCCTGGAAGCTGGTGGATGCCGAGGTCCGGCAGCTCACCGCGGTCGCCGCCGCCACCGCCGGTTCCTACGGGGCCGGTTACGAGCAGCTCGGTGGCGCCTGGGGCATCACCCGGCAGGGTGCCCGGAAGAAGTGGCCGGAGGCCGTCAGTCGTCCGCCCGCCCGCCCGGGCGTGCTCGAACTGTTCGGCGGGAAATTAGAGTTGGCCTCGGGCGCCGCCCGGGGCGGTTGGCGCTGGACGGGCACCGGCGCGGACGGGACGACCGGCGCGGCCGACGTCGGCTACCCGACCCGCGAGGAGGCCGCGGCGCACGCCGGGACCTTCCTCGCCGCGCACGCTTAGCCCGGGCGCGCGTGGCCCGGGTGTGTGGGCAGTGCCGGCGCAGGCGGCCCCGGGTGCGCAGCGTCACTCCGTGTGGCGCAGCTCCCGGGCGATCAGCTCCGCCAGGTGCAACGCCTGCCGCCCGTCGGTGAGTTGGGAGATCTGCGTGCGGCAGCTGAAGCCGTCCGCCAGCACCACCGTGTCCGGCCCGGTCGCCCGGACCTCGGGCAGCAGGACCCGCTCGGCGATCGCCGCGGACACCTCGAAGTGGCCCTTCTCGAAGCCGAAGCTGCCCGCCAGCCCGCAGCAGCCGGAGTCCAGCACTCGGTTGTGCAGGCCCAGTCGGGACTCGACCCGGCGGTCGGCGGCGCTGCCGAGCACGGCGTGCTGGTGGCAGTGGGTCTGGGTGACGGCCTCCAGCGGGACGCGGGGGAGCGGTGCGTCCGGGGCGTACGCGTCGACGAACTCGGCGAAGGTGCGGGTGCGTTCGGCGAGCGGGCGGCCGTCCGGACCGAGCAGTCGGGGCAGGTCCTCGCGCAGGGTGGCGATGCAGCTGGGCTCCAGACCGACCACGGGGGTGTCGGCCGGGAGCCCGGCCGCCGCCAGCGTGCGCAGGCTGCGCCGCAACACCTTGCGGGCGGTGTCGAGTTGGCCGGTGGAGTACCAGGTGAGGCCGCAGCAGACCGGGCCCGGGGGCAGTCGGACGTCGAAGCCCAGGTGCTCCAGCACCTCGACGGCCGCGCGCGGCACGTTCGGCTGCAGGTGCTCGGAGAAGGTGTCCGGCCACAGCACTACCGGGCGGGCGCCCGCCGGTGCCGGGTGCGCGGCGCGGTGCCGCCGGTACCAGGCGGTGAAGGTCTCCGGCGGGAAGACCGGCAGCACCCGGCGCGGGTCGATCCCGCCGAGCCGTTTGAGCAGCCCGCCGAGCGGCGAGCGGACCAGGGCGTTGGCGGCCCCGGGGGCGAGCGCCACCGCGCGCAGCCAGAGCGGCAGTCCGCCCATCGCGTAGTGCGCGCGCGGGCGCGGCCGGTGCCGGTAGTGCTGGTGCAGGAACTCGGTCTTGTAGGTCGCCATGTCGACGTGGACCGGGCAGTCGCTCGCGCAGCCCTTGCAGCTCAGGCAGAGGTCCAGCGCCTCCCGGACCTCCTCGGACCGCCAGCCGTCGGGGATCGCGTCCCCCCGCAGCATCTCGGCGAGCAGCCGCGCCCGTCCCCGGGTGGAGTGCCGCTCCTCGCCGGTGGCCATGTAGCTCGGGCACATCACCCCGGTGGTCGGGTCCACGCACTTGGCGACGCCGACGCAGCGGTGCACCGCCTTGGCCAGGCTGCCCCCGTCCTGCTCGTACGGAAGGGCCAGTGGCAGCGGGCGGCGCGGGGCGGTGACGAAGCGGAGGTCGGCGTCGAGCGGGCGGGGGTCGACCAGGGCGCCCGGGTTGAGCAGGTTCTCCGGGTCCCAGATCCGCTTGAACCCGCCGAACAGGTCGATGATCCCGGCCGGGTACATGCGCGGCAGCAGTTCGGCGCGGGCCTGCCCGTCGCCGTGCTCGCCGGAGAGCGAACCGCCGTGGGAGACCACCAGGTCGGCGGCCTGCTCCAGGAAGTCCCGGAACACCAGCACCCCGTGGGGCTGGTCCAGCGGGAAGTCGATCCGCAGGTGCACGCAGCCCTCGCCGAAGTGCCCGTAGGGGACGCCGCGCAGGCTGTGCCGGCGCAGCAGGGCGCGCAGGTCCCGCAGGTAGTCGCCGAGCCGCTCGGGCGGGACGGCGGAGTCCTCCCAGCCTGGCCAGGCCTCCCCGCCCCCGGGCAGCCGGGTGACGATCCCGGCACCGGCCTCCCGGACCCCCCACAGCTGGCGCTGCTCGGCGGGGTCGGTGACCAGCGCGACGGAGGCCGAGCGCTCGCGGCGGACGGCGTCGGCGAGCCGGCGGGCGGCCTGGTAGGCCGCCAGTGTCGTGGCGCCGCCGGTCTCCAGGAGGAGCCAGCACTCGCCGGCGGGCAGCCGGTCCAGTGCGGGCGGGCGGCGGCCGGCCGCGAGCAGCGCGGCGATCAGGTCGGCCGCCATGCCCTCGGCGGTCAGCGGCCCGAACGGCAGGAGCGCGGGGACGGCGTCGGCGGCGGCGCCTTCGTCGGGGTAGCCGGCCACCACCAGGGCGCGTGCGGGCGGGTCCTCGACGAGGCGGACGGTGGCGCCGAGCAGCAGTGCGCAGGTGCCCTCGGTGCCGGTGAGCGCCCGGGCGAGGTCGTGGCCGTGCTCGGGCAGCAGGGCGTCCAGCGGGTACCCGGAGGTGCGGCGCGGCAGCCGGGGCATGCCCTGCCGGATGGCGGCGAGGTTGTGGTCGGTGAACTCCTGGAGCTGCCGATGGAGTTCGCCGACCCGTCCGGGCAGCCCGGTGAGTGCCGCGCGCTGCCCGGCGTCGAGCGGGCCGCCGACGGTCAGTTCGGTGTCGTCGGCGAGCAGCAGCTCCAGCCGCTCCACGTTGTCGGCGGTGCGGCCCCAGGCGAGTGAGTGCGAGCCGCAGGAGTCGTTGCCGATCATGCCGCCGATGGTGCAGCGGCTGTGCGTGGACGGGTCCGGGCCGAAGCGCAGCCCGTACGGCCGGGCGGCGCGCTGGAGGTCGTCCAGGACGGTGCCGGGCCGGACGCGGGCGGTGCGGGCCTGCGGATCGATCTCCAGCACCTCGCCGAGGTGGCGGCGGAAGTCCAGCACCACCGCACCCGGACCGATCGCCTGGCCGCCGATGCTGGTCCCGGCCCCGCGCGGCACGACCGGCACCCGGTACTCACGGCACAGCGCCAGCGCGGTGCGCACGTCGTCCGAATCGGCGGGCTTGACCACGCCGAGCGGCAGCTGCCGGTAGTTGGAGGCGTCGTGGCCGTAGACGGTCCGCTCGGCGGCGCCGAAGCGGACCTCGCCGCGCAGCACGGCGGACAGCTCACGGGCCAGCTCGGCCCCGGGGTCGGCGGACGGACGGCTCACCAGGGACCTCCCGGGCGGTGCGGGGACACGGCTCCGCCGATGATCGCAGGCATCCGGCCGCGCGGGCACCGGGCGCGACGGGGGTACCACCGACGGGGTGTCATGTGGCACTGTCTGCACCCATGATCACCGAACCCGCGGCCGACGACCCGGCCGGTCCCGACGCCTACCTCGGCCGCCTCCCGATCGGTGAGCCGCTGCCCGTCCCGGCGGACGGTGCGCCGTCGTGGGAGATCTTCCCGTACGAGGGCGAGCTGACCGTGCGGCCGCTGCGGGCCCCGGACCTGCCAGAGCCGCCCCGCCAGGGCGAGGACGGCCCGGAGGACTGCAAGCAGTGCGCCCGCCCCGACTCCGACTTCCTCTGGACCGACGAGCACTGGCGCCTCAGCGCGACCGACGAGCCGACCGGCCTGCCCGCCGTCCTGCTGCTCCAGCCCCGTGCCCACCACGACCTGACGGACCTGCCGGCCGAGCTGTCCGGGCGGCTCGGCCCGATGCTCCAGCGGGTGGAGCGGGCCGTGCTGTCGCTCGGCGGCGTCGGCCGGGTCCATGTGAACCGCTGGGGCGACGGTGCCGCGCACCTGCACCTGTGGCTGATCGGCCGGCCGGAGGGGATGGCGCAGCTGCGCGGCTCCACGCTGCCGCTGTGGATGGACGTGCTGCCGCCGCTACCCGCCGGGGTGGCGGCCGAGCGCGCCCGCCGGATCGCCGCCGCGATGGCGGCGGACGGGGGCACCGCGCACGCCTGAGGCGGGCCGCCCCGGGGAGGGCTGCTCCCGGGCCGCCCGGCTCCGGTCCGGGAACGGTCCGGGCTACTTCCGCCCGGTGAGGGTGCCGCGCGCGATGTGTGAGAGCTTGGCGACCTCGAACGCCGGGTAGGCGCCGCCGGCCAGCAGGGAGAACTTGATCCCCTCACGGCCGCCCGGCCGGCGGTGGCCCGGCGGCTGGAAACGGCGGTGGTGCTCGGCGGCGCGGTGGAAGAACTGCGGGCGCTCGGCGCGGGTGACGCAGCCGGCGAGGTCGAAGACGAACAGGTAGTGCCGGACCATCCGGACGAACAGCGCGTCGCGCACCGCGTACAGGTGGGGCAGGTCCTCCAGCAGCGCGAAGCTACGCTCGTACTGGTCGAACAGGTCGAAGACGCTGCTGCCGGGCCCGCCGGACGGGTGGACGGTCTCGCGGCGGCGCAGCTGGACGCACTCGCGCGCAAGGGCGGCGGCCTTCTGCGCGCCGAGCAGGGCCGCGTGCACGACCGGGATCTCCTCGTAGCGGCCGTCCGGGAAGGCGAGCCCGAGGTCCTCCCAGTGGCCGCGGCGGATCAGCCGGTCCCAGATCAGCGGCGGCGCGCCGAACAGCTCGGGCCGGTCGAAGGGGGCGAACGGCTCGGGGCCGACCTCGGCGAGCAGTGCCTCGGCCCCGCCGGGCCAGTCCCGGTCCTGGTGCCGACGGGAGTGGCCGAACAGCAGCACGTCGACCGGGCCGGTCTGCTTGAGCCGGTCGGCGAGCGTCCGGAGCGCGTCCCGCGGCAGCAGGTGGTCGGCGTCGAGGAACAGCAGGTACTCGCCGCTCGCCCGGGCCGCCCCGGCGTTGCGGCTCACCCCGACCCCGACCGCCGCGTTCAGGTGCAGCGTGGACACCCGTGGATGCCGCGCCGCGTACGCGTCGGCGAGCTCGCCCGCCGTCTCGGGGGAGCGGTCGGCGACCACGATCACCTCGACGTCGGCCAGGGACTGCGCGAGCAGCGAGTCCAGGCAGTCGGCGAGCTGTTCGTGCTGGTCGTAGGCGGGGAGCACGACGCTGATCAGGGGTGAGGGCATGACGCCGGAGCGTAAGAGGGCGCGCGAACTGTGGCAAAGCTCTGACGGCGTGTAATTCGGATCAATTGGCGGCAAATCGTACTACCGTGCGCCATATCTTCACGCGGCCTTCCGGACGCGTCCACGACAGACGGCAGTGTGGCGGGGTGCGGGTGAAACGCCGCGCGGCCCGCGACGCGGGTGCGTCGCGGGCCGGGTGCGCCGAGTGGAGGGGTCGGCTCAGTACCAGTGGTGCGCCTGCCAGAACGACCAGGCGCCGCACGGGCTGCCGTAGCGGGTGTTCATGTAGGTGAGGCCCCACTTGATCTGGGTGGCCGGGTTGGTGCGCCAGTCGGCGCCCGCGGAGGCCATCTTGGAGCCGGGCAGGGCCTGGACCAGGCCGTAGGCGCCGGAGGAGGCGTTGACGGCCAGCGGGTTCCAGCTGCTCTCGCGGAACACGATGTTGCTGAAGCACTGCAGCTGGCCGGCCGGGACGATCTGCGCGGCGATCTGCTGCGGGGTGCCGGAGTAGGTCGTGGCGAGGTTCTGGCGCTCCTGGGAGCGGGAGGCGGCGGCCTCGGCGTCGGCCTTGGCCTTGGCGTCCGCCTGGGCCTGGGCCTGCGCCTGCGCGTCGGCCTGCGCCTGGGCGGCGGCCTGGGCCTGCGCCTGGGTGGCGGCGTCCGCCTCGGCCTTGGCCTGCGCGGCCTGGGCCTCCTGGGTGGCCTGCTGGGCAGCGGCAGCGGTGTCAGCCTGGGCCTGGCCGGTGACCGGCTTGCCGTCCACCGAGACGGCGGCCACGGGGGCGGCGGCCTCGGCGGTGTTCCCGGCCTGCGGGATGGCGAGCGCGGCGGTGGCGGCGCTCGCGACCACGAGGGTGGCGACGCCGGTGATCAGGGAGTTGCGGCGGGCATGGCTGAGCTGCATGAAGCGGGCGTTCCTTCTCCGTCGGGGGCCGTGCCGGGGGTGCCGGGCACGGGGCATCGCGCGGGCTCCGGGGGAGCGGGGCCCGCGCGGCCGTCGGGGACGGCCGTGGCGCCCCGGCGGGAACGGCGGGGCGGGCGGGCTGCGCGGCGGATCGGACCGGCCGCGCCGCCGTGGCGACAGGCCATTCTTGGCAGGGCCCGTGACGGCTCGCAAAGGCACTCACTACTACGCCGCATCGTGGTTGCGGGCGCGGCCGGGCGGGGCCGGTCAGTGCATTTGTGGTGATTTGCCCGAATTGCGGACCGGGGGGTCATTTCACCCGTGGCATCGGAGGAATGCAAGGGTGACAGCCGCGGTGGCCTGCGTTCTTCAGGCCGTACTCCGTCGGTCCAGGGCCGGGGCAGGCCCGGCGTCGATGCCCGGTCGGGGCCCGCGCGGCAGCCGTCCACTAGCGGGGATCGTAGATGCCGGACCGCCTGTGGGAGGTGTCACACGTTTGCCGACGCGGGTTCGACGCGGAGTGACCGGGTGCTCACCCCTTCACGGGGTCGTGGACGGGTTTCCCGGGCCGGGCCGGGCGGCGGGTGCGGGAACGGCCGGGGCCGAGGCCCCCTCCTCCCCCTCTCCTCCTGTCTCGTCCCCGGCCGGGACGAGGTCGCGGGCCAGCAGGGTGGCACCCGCGACGGCACCCGGCATGGCGAGGACCGTCACCAGTGGCACCAGGAACGCCAGCGCCAATGGCGTGCCGAACCCCAGTGCCAGCCCGAGCCGGGCCCGCAGCAGTCGGATCCGCTCCGGCTGCGGCACCCGGCGCCGCTGCAGGGCGACGGCCGTCAGCTCGACGGTCAGGAAGAAGCCGGACACCAGGAAGCCGAGCGCCGGGACCACCGTCTGGCCGACCAGCGGGATGAACCCGCAGGCGAACAGCACCACGCCGAACGCCGCCACCCGCACCAGCACGTACACGCTGTCGCGCACGGCGACCAGCAGCTCGCGCCAGAGCGGGGTGTCCGGTGGGGTCGGGGCGCCGCCCTCGGTCTTGTCGACCTCGGCGCAGAGCGCCTCGTAGAAGGGCTGGCCGACCAGCAGGGTGACGGCGGTGAAGGTGAGCAGGGCGAACAGCAGGCCGCCGCCGAAGACGGCCGCCGCGAGCGCGTCGCGCAGCAGGGCCTGCCAGGGCGAGCCCCAGTGGTCGGCGAACGGCGTGGCCCAGCCCGCGAGGTCCACGGACCGGGCGGCGAGGAAGGTGAGCGCGACCGCGTAGCCGATCAGGGCGAGCAGGGCCGGAAGCATCCCGAAGCCCCACCAGCGGCCGTGCCGGCCCACCCACTTCTGGCCCTCGATCAGGTACTTCATCCCCGCCGCAAGATCCCGCATGGGCGATCACCCTAGGGCCTCCGCACGCGGAACCCTGCATTGCCGTGTTCCTGCCAGATTCGACCGGCAATGCCGGGCCCCTCCTGCGGCGCCGCCCACCGGGCCACTCTCGGTTCTCCCCCACCTGCAAGGAGGAGACTGATGAAGCGTCAATTCAGCAGAATGGTAAGCCTGTTGGCCGGGCTGGTGTTCGGCGCCGGCCTGCTCGTACTGCCCGCCGCGGCCTCGCCCGCGCCGTCGCCGACCGTGGTCGGCGGCACGCGTGCCGCGCAGGGCGAGTTCCCCTTCATGGCGCGGCTCTCGATGGGCTGCGGCGGCGCGCTCTACACCCCGCAGATCGTGCTGACCGCCGCCCACTGCGTCGACGGCACCGGCGCCGACAGCAGCATCACCGCCACCTTCGGCGCGGTCGACCTGCGCAGCGGCAGCGCGATCACGGTCCGCTCCTCGTACGTCTACCAGTCGCCCGCCTTCACCGGCGCCGAGAACGGCGACGACTGGGCGCTGATCAAGCTGGACTCGCCGGTGAGCAGCAGCCAGGTCGGCACCCTGCCGATCGCCACCTCCACCGCCTACGACAACGGCACCTTCACCATCATGGGCTGGGGCGCCGCACGCGAGGGCGGAGCCCAGCAGCGGTACCTGCTCAAGGCCACCGTGCCGTTCGTCGACGACGCGACCTGCGCCGGCGCCTACCCGGGCCTGAACACCGCCGGGTCGCTCTGCGCGGGCTACGTCGACCGGGGCGGGGTCGACACCTGCCAGGGTGACTCCGGCGGCCCGATGGTCCGCAAGGACGCGGCTGGCCGCTGGGTCCAGGTCGGCATCGTCAGCTGGGGCGAAGGCTGCGCCCGCGCGGGCTACCCGGGCATCTACACCCAGGTGAGCACCTACGCGGCCGACATCGCCGCGGCGGCGGCCGGCCTCTGAGCCGGTAGGGCCGGACGGACCGGTAGGACCGCTCGAACCGGCCCGGCGGGGCCGGCCACCACTCCCGCAGGTGGTGGCCGGCCCCGCCGTTCTCCGTGGGGCCCGCTGCCTCGCGGAGCCCGCCGCTCCGCCGGCTCGGTGCCTCGCCGCCGGGCCGGGCGGCGCCGTCCGGCCGCGGACCGGCGCCTCCGCCGCTCCCGGGCGGTTACCGGACTGCCCGGGCGTTCAGCTGTTCAGCCACTCCTCGGCCCGCCGCCGCTCACGGGCGATGCGGCCCGTGGTGTGCGGGGGCAGCCGGGCGAGCATGGTGGTGGCGGCGTCCGGGCGGCCGGCGAGGGCGTGGGCACCGGCGAGGCGGGCGCTGACCAGGGCGTGGTCGCGCGGGTGGGCGGCCGGGTCGACGAGCCGTAGGGCGGCCTCCAGCCGGGCCGCCGCGGTGCGGGCGTGGGCGGTGCGGGAACGCGCGGTGCCGCCGGTGCGGACGGCGAGGTCCCGGTGGCAGGTGCCGTGCGCGACCGCCAGGACCAGGTCGGCGCGCGCCGACCAGGGCGTCGGATCGCCCGAGCGCAGCGCGGCCGCGGTCAGCCGCCGGGCGTCCGCCAGGGTCCGGCGCACCTTCGGCGTCTCGCCGGCCAGCGCGTGGGCGTGGGCCAGGGCGACGGCGACCCAGGCCCGCAGTCCGGCCAGGGGCGGGGCGGCGGTCCGGGCGGCCTCGGCGAGGGCGAGCGCGGTGGCCGGGTCGCCGCGCCACCAGTGCAGGGTGCTCTGGCGGGTGAGCAGTGCGGCCGTGGTGGCCTGGTCGCCGGTCGCGCGTGCCCATTCCAGCCCGGTGGCGTACCAGCTGAGTGCCCGGGTGCGGCGTTCGGCCTCGAAGTGGGCCCAGCCGGCGAGTTCGGCGTACTGGGCGGCGAGCGAGCGGGCGGCGGCGGGGCTCTCCTGCGGCGCGGCGTGGGGCCGGCCGGCCAGGGTGCGGGCGTGGTGCTCCAGGACGGCGGCCAGTTCCTCGCCGCCGATCCGGCCGGCGGCCGCACGGTAGCCGGCGAGCAGGTGGGCGAGCACCTCGACGGTGGCGGCGTCCGGTGGGGCGGCGCCGGTGGCGAGTGGCGGCCGGGTGGCGGCGGCGAGGTCGCCGAGGCGTTCGCGCTCCTGCCGGACGGTCTGCCACAGGTCTGCCAACTCGCCGCAGGCGAGCAGGAGTTCGTCGGCCCGGGCGGGCATTCCCGGCGGTGGCCAGCGGCGGGCGTTCTCCACCCGGCTGATCAGTGAGTTGTGGTAGCCGAGCAGCCGGCCGAGTTCGGTCTGGCTGAGGCCGCGGGCCTCGCGCCAGTGGCGTAACCGGCGGCCGAAGCGCAGGCGCGCGGACTCGGGTTCGGCGCGCGGCGGGGGTGGCGAGGGTGTCGAGGACGGCGTGGGGGAGGGCAGGGGCGGCACGGGGTCTCCCGGAGGGGGTGGGGGAGCGCTCGTGGGGGAGCGCCATGCCGAGGTATCCCCCTTGACGTGCCTTGGTCAAACTGTCGCGTCCCGGTACCGGCATCAGGGCGGCCGGGCGGCGGGTCGGCGGCCCGGAGAACGGCACCGGGCCCGGGAGCCTCCGCAACGGCTCCCGGGCCCGGCGTTTCACGCGCGGCGCGGACGGGTCAGGAGCCCGCCGCCACCGCGGCCCGTCGCCGTCGGCCCACCACGGCCGAGGCCGCGAGCACGATCGCCGCGGCGACCAGCGACAGGTACATCTGCTTGCGCCCGTCGGCGTCGGTGAACATGTACGCCATGACGAACCCGATCATGCCCATCGCGGTCCAGGTCAGGTACGGGTACAGCCACATCCGGACGGTGTGCCGCTCGGGCATCTCGCGCTCGATGATCTTGCGCATCCGCAGCTGGGTGGCACAGATCACCAGCCAGACGAAGAGCGCGACCGCGCCGGAGGAGTTGAGGAGGAAGGCGAACACGGTGTCCGGCGAGGTGTAGTTGAAGAACACCGCGACGAAGCCGAAGACCACCGAGGAGAGGATGGCCACCCGCGGCACGCCGCGCTCGGTCACCTTGGCGAAGGCCTTCGGGGCGTCGCCGCGCTGGCCGAGCGAGAAGGCCATCCGGGAGGCCGTGTACATCCCGGAGTTCAGGCAGGACAGCACCGCGGTCAGCACGATCACGTCCATCACCTGGCCGGCGCCCGGGATGCCGATGTGGTCCAGCACCGCCACGTACGGGCTGGCCTTGACCTCGGCCGAGTCCCAGGGCAGCAGGGTGACCACGAGCAGGATCGAGCCCAGGTAGAAGATGCCGATGCGCCAGATCACACTGTTGGTGGCCTTGGTCACCGCCTTCTGCGGGTCCTCCGACTCGCCGGCGGCCAGGGTGACGATCTCGCTCCCCATGAAGGCGAAGACCACGGTCAGCATGCCGGTGAAGACCGCGCCCACCCCGTGCGGCAGGAAGCCGCCGTGGCCGGTCAGGTTGCTGGCGCCGACCGCGTGGGTGCCGGGCAGCAGGCCGAATGCGGCGAGGACGCCGATCACCAGGAAGGCGGCGATCGCGACGACCTTGATCCCGGCGAACCAGAACTCGAACTCGCCGTAGGAGGCGACCGAGAACAGGTTGGTGGCGGTCAGCACCGCCATGACGATCAGCGCCCAGCCCCACTGCGGCACGCCGGGCACCCACTGGTTGAGGATCTTCGCGCCGGCCGTCGCCTCGACCGCGAGCACCACGACCCAGAAGAACCAGTACAGCCAGCCGATGGAGAAGCCGGCCCAGCGGCCCAGCGCGCGGTCCGCGTACGCCGAGAAGGAGCCGCTCTGCGGGTCGGCCGCGGCCATCTCGCCGAGCATCCGCATCACCAGCACGACCAGCGCGCCGGCCAGTGCGTAGGAGAGCAGGATGCCGGGGCCGGTGGACGCGATGCCCGCGCCGGAGCCGACGAACAGGCCGGCGCCGATCACACCGCCGATGGCGATCATCGACAGGTGGCGGTTCTTGAGCCCGGCCTTCAGGTGGCCGTCGCCGCCGTGCCCGTCCGGTCCCGCCTGGTGGGGGACCTGGGCGGCTGCCGGCTTGGTGGTGTTCGCACTCATCTAGGGGTGCCCTGTGCCTTTCCAGCGCGGCGACCCTCGGCTCGTCGCCACAGGGTGGGGGGACAGACCCGCGCATTGCGGTGCAACCTAACTTCTACGCCCGAGTATCGGAACAAGGCATTGATAACTGTTCGCTTACCGGACATAAAAGCCCAGGTCAGGCTAGGTGCGGAGGGTGTCCGGAAAGCTCAGATCTGACGCATGGTCAGGCTTGCGGGGGTCCGGCGAGGTCAGATCTCCCTCAAGTCGAGCACGACGACCTCGGGCGTCCGCTCCGGCTGTGTCCGCTCCGACGGCGGCCCCGGCCGCAGCCCCGGGCGGTCGGAGGGCCGGCCGGCGAGCCGGGCCGCGAGGATGCGCGGGATGTCGTCCTCCCGGGAGTACCCGGGCACCACGGTGACCTCGTCCCGGCGGACCTCGCCGAACACGGTGTAGGTCACCCGGTATGTCGTCCGGTCCGGTGGCGGAGCGTGGCCGGGTCGGTGTGTGGCGGTCATCCGCATCGCCCTCCTCGGCCCATTGTCCGCGCGGTGTGGCCGATCGGCCCGAACGCGGGCAGAGTGGGACTTCTCGGGGCATTCGTCGGAGCAGTCCCCGAGCGTCCTCGGCGCCCGCCGGTTCCCGGCGCCGGACAGGAGCGACCCCATGCAGACCACCTGGAAGGGGACGATCAGCTTCGGGCTGGTCAGCATCCCCGTCCACCTCTACTCCGCGACGCAGGAGCACGACGTCCCGCTGCACCAGGTGCACGCCACGGACGGCGGCCGGGTGCGGATGAAGCGGTACTGCGAGCGGGAGGAGAAGGAAGTCCCGTACGCGGAGATCGCCAAGGGCTACGAATCCCCCGACGGGCGGACCGTCACGCTCAGCGACGAGGACCTCGCCGACCTGCCGCTCCCCAGCAAGAAGATCATCGACGTGCTGGCCTTCGTCGACGAGGGCGAGATCGATCCGCTGATGTTCTCCAAGGCCTACTACGTCGGGGTGGCCGACAAGGCGGCAGCCAAACCGTACGCGCTGTTGCGCGACGCGCTCACCGAGTCCGGGCAGATCGCCGTCACCAAGATCGCGCTGCGCACCCGGGAGTCGCCCGCGGTGCTGCGGGTGCACGACAACACGCTCGTGCTGCAGACCTGCATCTGGCCCGACGAGGTCCGCCCGGCGGCCGGGATCGCGCCCGAGGAGGACGTCACCGTCCGGCCGCAGGAGCTCAAGATGGCGCGGTCGCTGATGGACACCCTCTCCGAGGACTTCGACCTGTCCCGGCTGCACGACGACTACCAGCAGGCGCTGCAGCAGGTGATCAGCGCGCGGCTGGAGGGCGTCGAGATCCCGCACGAGGAGGACGGCGGCGAGGCGCCGGACAACGTGATCGACCTGATGGAGGCGCTGCGCAGCAGCCTCAAGCAGGCCAAGGGCGGACGCCGGTCGGACGTCGGGTCGGACGTCGGGTCGGACGTCGGGTCGGCGGAGGCGGAGGCGGAGGCGGAGGCTGAGACGGAGCCCGCGCCGCGCAGACGCGCGCCGGCGAAGAGGAACGCCGAGCCCCCCGCGAGGAAGCCCGCCGCGAGGAAGCCGGCCGCGAAGGCCGCCTCCGGGAAGTCCGCCGCCGCCGGGAAGACCGCCGCCGACCGGACCGCTTCGAAGGGCGACGCCGCCGGGCGGACCCCGGCGGCGAAGAAGACCGGGAGCCGGAAGTCCACGGCCCCGCGCAAGGCCTCCTGACCCCCCCCGGGCCAGGCGCTTTCCTCCCGTCCCGTATCGGAGGCGATCCCGATGGACCTGCTGACCTACAAGGAAGTCGAAACCGGCCCCGAGGCCCGGAAGAACCAGGGCTTCGGGCACCGGGCCTGGAACTGGCTGCTCACCCTCAGCCCCACCGTGGTGACGCTCATGATCACGCTGTCGGTCGGCATGGGCATGGCCGCCGCCCAGATCAGCCTGCTGGCGGTGCTGGTGCCGATGGCGATCTTCTGGGGCCTCACGGTGATCGCCATGATCGGCGTGCTCGCCCGCTGGATGACGCCCGGCCCGGGCCGGCACCGGGCGGCGGCCTGACCCGGCCCGGGGTGAGCGGGGGTCCGGGAGGACTCAGCCGATCCACACCGTGGTGACGTTGCAGAACTCCCGGATCCCGTGCCCGGACAGCTCCCGCCCGAACCCGGAGCGCTTGACTCCGCCGAACGGCAGCGCCGGGTGGGAGGCCGTCATCCCGTTGAAGAACACCCCGCCGGCCTGGACGTCGCGGACGAAGCGCTCCTGCTCGGCCCCGTCCGTGGTCCAGACGTTGGAGCTCAGGCCGAACGGGGTGTCGTTGGCGAGCGCGACGGCCTCGTCCAGGTCGGCCACCCGGTAGACGGTGGCGACCGGGCCGAAGGTCTCTTCCTGGTGGATCCGCATCGCCGGGGTGATGCCGGTCAGCACCGTCGGCTCGTAGAACCAGCCGGTGTCCCAGCCCTCCGGCCGCCCGCCGCCGCACTCCACCCGGGCGCCGTGGGTGCGGGCGTCCTCGACCAGCTCCTCCAGGTCGTCCCGGCCCTGGCGGCTGGCCAGCGGGCCGACGTCGGTGGCCTCGTCCATCGGGTCGCCGACCCGCAGTGCGCGCATCGCCGCGGTGAACCCGGCGGTGAAGCGGTCGTAGACGTCGGTGTGGACGATGAACCGCTTGGCGGCGATGCAGGACTGGCCGTTGTTCTGCACCCGGGCCCGGACGGCGGTCGCCACCGCCGTGTCCACGTCGGCGCTCGGCAGGACGACGAACGGGTCGCTGCCGCCGAGTTCCAGCACCGCCTTCTTGACCTCGTCCGCCGCGGCGGACGCGACGGCCCGCCCGGCCGGCTCGCTGCCGGTGAGGGTGACCGCGGCGACCCTCGGGTCCCGGACCACGCCCTCGACCGCGCCCGAACCGATCAGCAGCGTCTGGAAGCAGCCCTCGGGGAAACCGGCCCGCCGGAACAGCTCCTCGATCGCCAGCGCCGTGCGCGGCACGTTGGACGCGTGCTTGAGCAGGCCGACGTTGCCCGCCATCAGGGCCGGTGCGGCGAACCGGATCACCTGCCAGAACGGGAAGTTCCACGGCATCACGGCCAGCACCGGCCCGAGCGGGCGGTAGCGGACGTAGGCGCGGGAGGCGCCGGAGTCGGCGACGTCGGCCCGGGCCGGGTGCTCGTCGGCCAGCAGCGCCTCGGCGTTGTCCGCGTACCAGCGCATCGCCTTCGCGCACTTGGCGGCCTCCGCCCGCGAGGCGGCCAGCGGCTTGCCCATCTCCTCGGTCATGGTCCGGGCGACCGCCTCCCCGTCCTGGTCCAGCAGGTCGGCGGCGTGGTGCATCAGCTCCTGGCGAGCGGCGAACGGGCTGATGCGGTAGCTGTGGAAGGTGGTCTCGGCGCGGGCGAGCCGCTGTTCGATGCCGGCCGCGTCGAGCGGTTCGAAGGTCTCCAGGGTCTCGCCGGTCGCGGGGTTGACGCTGGCGATGGGCATGCGGGCTCCCGGGGGGTCTGGGCCCGGGCCCGGTGCGGGGCCGGGGCCGGTGCGTCTGCCCTCACACCCTCCCCGACGGCCCGGCTCCGGGCACGCCACGGCGCGCCCGGCGTGTCCCGCCGGGTGTCCGGCCCGTCCCCGTCACTCCGGCAGCGACTCCACCCGGGCCGCCGCCTCCCGGGCCCGGGCGCCGGCCCGCGTCCGCCCGGCGGTCACCAGCCGGTTGGGGAAGCGGTGCAGGTACTCGGCCTCCAGCTGCCCGGTGCGCAGCGTGTGCCGCTTCAGCGCCTCCTCCGAGCCGTACAGGAAGGTCTCGTGGCGCGTGCGGTGCAGCTGCTCCAGCTCGTGCAGGAGCGTGTCGTTGCCCAGAGCGTGCGGGGAGATGCCCTCGGGCCGGATGTGGGTGGCGTCGGCGTGCCGCATCTCGGTACCTCCTCGGCGGAAGTCCCCTCCTACGGGGTGCCCGGTGGCCCTCGCCGGTACACCCGTTCGATCGGGGCGGCCGGGCGCCGTTCGCGACCTGCGGAGCGGCGGAGCCGGGGCGGTGATCGCCTGGATCGTAGGATGAATTCATTCATACCTTCAGGTCCATCCCCTACCGCTCGGACAGATCGCTGATGCCCCTTCCCAAGGCCGAACTCCACCTGCACATCGAAGGCACCCTGGAGCCCGAGCTCGCTTTCGAACTCGCCGCCCGCAACGGGGTCGAGCTGCCGTACGCCGACACCGAGGAGTTGCGCACCGCGTACTCCTTCAGCGACCTCCAGTCCTTCCTGGACCTGTACTACGCGCTGATGGCCGTGCTGCGCACCGAGGACGACTTCGCCGACCTCGCCGACGCCTACCTGACGCGGGCCGCCGAGCAGGGCGTGCGGCACGCGGAGATCTTCTTCGACCCGCAGGCGCACACCGCACGCGGGGTGCCGCTGGGCGTGGTGGTGGACGGACTGACCATGGCGTTGTCTCGCAGCGAGGAGCGGTACGGGATCAGCACCCGGCTGATCATGTGCTTCCTGCGGGACGAGTCCGCCGACTCCGCGCTGGAGACCTTCGAGGCGGCCCGCCCGTACTTCGACCGGATCGCGGGCATCGGCCTGGACTCGGCCGAGGTCGGCAACCCGCCGGCGAAGTTCCGCGAGGTGTACCGGCGGGCCGCCGAGGCAGGGCTGCGGCGCGTCGCCCACGCGGGCGAGGAGGGCCCGGCCTCGTACATCACCGAGGCACTGGACGTCCTCGGCGTCGAGCGGATCGACCACGGGCTGCGCTGCCTGGAGGACGGTGACCTGGTCGCCCGCCTGGTCCGCGAGCAGATCCCGCTGACCCTGTGCCCGCTGTCCAACGTCCGCCTGCGCTGCATCGACACGATCGCCGACCACCCGCTGCGCGAGATGCTGGAGGCCGGCCTGCTGGTCACCGTGAACTCCGACGACCCGGCGTACTTCGGCGGCTACGTCGAGGACAACTTCCGCGCCGTCCACGAGGCCCTGGGCCTGGAGCGGGAGACCCTGCGCCGGCTGGCCGCCAACTCCTTCCGCGCCTCGTTCATCGACGACGACCGCCGGGCCGAACTCCTGGCCGAGGTCGAGGCGTTCGACTTCGGCGTGATCGGGGACTGACGGGCGGTTCGGGCGAACCCGCCACCCGGACGGGCCGGCCTGGCTAGCCTGTCCGGGTGGCGGGTTCGCCACCGGAGCCCCCGGCCCAGCTGGGCCTGCTCGACCTCTCGGTCGACCTCTCCGTCCCGCAGGTGTACTCGGGCACGGACTTCACGGTCTACCTGCACATCAAGAACCCCTTCTCGGTGCCGGTGTGGATCGACAAGGTGGACATGAGCCTGCCGACCCAGCTGTTCTGGCGGAGGCCCGAGCAGCCGGATCCGGCGGCGGAACCGGCTCTCCCGGAGGCCGACGTCGAACGGTTGGCGGCAGCCGTCGAGGAGCGGCAGGCCCGGATCCGGCGGCTGGAGGCGGACCTGGCCGCACTCCCGCCGGACCGTGCCGAGCAGGCGCGGGGGATCGAGGAGGAGATGGCCCGGCTGGCCCGGGCGAACTCGCGGGACCGGGCGCGCCTGGACGGCGCGGACGACCAGCTCCACCTCCACGCCTACGGAGAGTCGTCGGTGTCCCTGCACGGGCGGGCCCGGCAGACCCACGTCCACGCGTACGACGAGTCGAGCGTGACCGTCTTCGCCGACCGGCCGGCCGAGCGCGAACGCGTGCCGCTGATCGGCTCCCTGCCCCGGGGCGTCGCGCTGGAACCCGGGTCGACCGACGTCTGGACGATCCGCCTCGGCACTCCGCGGAACCCGTTCTTCGTGCCCGCGAGCTACCGCCTGCAGCTCAACGTGGTCTACGGGCTGGCGCCGGAGCAGACCGAGGGCGCGCTGCCGGGGGCCGGGGCGCCGGGAGCCGAGCGCCGCAGGGTCTTCGCCAATACCACGGCGCTGACCGTCCCGCTCAAGGCCGCGCTGTGGAACGTGATGACCGGCGGGGTGGCGGGCGGCCTGGTCGGCAGCCTCGGACGGTCGCTGCAGGAGGCGCAGAGCCTGGGTGCGCTCGCCGACCAGCCCCTGGGGACCACGCTCGGCTCGCTCGTGCTGGCGGTCATCCTGAGCGGGGCGGCGATCGTCTTCGCCGCGCGGAAGTCGGAGGCGCCGTCGTTCGTCACCGTCGAGGACTTCTGGGGCGGTGTGCTGGTGGGCTTCCTGATCGGCTACTCGGGCACGGCCGCCTTCACCGAGCTCACCGGGCTGCCGACGTAGCCCCGCGCTCCCGGGCGTAGTGGAGCAGGGTGACGCCGTTGGTGAAGCGGTGGGTGTCCTTCAGGGTGAGCGGGGCGGGGCGGTCGGTCGGGCGGAAGAACAGGGTGCCGCGGCCGAGGACGACGGGGTGGACGTAGAGCCGGAACTCGTCGATCAGGTCCTGGGCGAGGAAGGACTCGGCCAGGTTCGCGCCGCTGAGGCAGAGGTCGCCGCCCGGGCCGGCGGTGAGGGCGGCGATCGACTCCGGGGTGACCTCGCGGACGACCGTGGTGTTCCAGTCGGCGTGGTCGAGGGTGCGGGAGAAGACGACCTTCGGCATCGCGCGCCAGATGCCCGCGAACTCGATCATCGGGGCGTCGGCGTCCGGGTCCTGGTCGGCGGTCGGCCAGTACGAGGCCATCAGCTCGTGCGTCACCCGGCCGGAGAGGAAAGCACCCATCCGGGCGAGTTCCCGGTTGAAGTGGGTGTGCACCTCGTCGTCGACGAGGTGCCAGGAGAGGTCGTGGTCCGGGCCCTCGAAGTAGCCGTCCACCGAGACGGAGACGAAGAGAACGATCCTGCGTCGCATGGCGCCCCCAACGAGGAGGAGTGGTCCGCCGGCCCTCCCGCTCCGGACGACGGGGCGGGAGGGCGGCGGACGGGATCAGATCAGGGTGCTCCAGTAGTACCAGAACCGGTTGAGTACCAGCAGCGCGATCACCGCGTACCACAGGGCCGGTACGACCCAGTGGTAGCGGGCCGCCTCCCGGACCACCACCCGCAGGCGGGGGCCCACCGGGATCACACCGGAACGCAGGTTGTGCAGCGTGGTGTACCAGAACAGCGGGATCACGGCGGCCCACACCACCATGCAGTACGGGCAGAGCGCGCCGATCCGGTAGAGCGCCTGGTACATCAGCCAGGTCACGAAGCCGATCCCGAAGACCGTCCCGGCCTGCAGCCCGAGCCAGAACCAGCGCCGGTACGTCGCACCGGCGAGCAGCCCTGCGCCGACCGCAACGACGACGCCGAAGGCCACCAGTCCGATCAGCGAGTTGGGGAAGCCGAAGGCCTCGGCCTGCGCGCTGCGCATGATCGAGCCGCAACTGATGATCGGATTGATGTTGCAGCTGGGGACGTACGACGGGTCCTTCAGCAGCCGGATCTTGTCCAGGGTGAGGACCGCCGAGGCGAACAGGCCGATCGCGCCGCCGATCACCAGCAGCCAGGCGAACGGGCGGCTCGCGCCGTAGGCCGTCCGTGCGGCCGGGGCGGCCGGGGTCTCGGGGGTGGCCGGGGCGGCGGGCGTCACCCGGTCACCTGCTTGACCATGGCGGTGAACTGCTCGGGGGAGACGGCCTTGCCGTTGCTGAGGACGTCCAGCTTCTGGCCGTCCAGCTTGACGGTCGGCGTGCCGGTGACGTCGCTCTTGTTGAACTCCTCGTTGACCTTGGCGGCCCAGGGCGCGTAGGTGCCGTCCTGGACGGCCTTGACGAACGCGTCCGTCTTCAGCCCGGGCACCTGGCCGGCCAGGTCCAGGATGTGGTTGACGTCGCCGAAGGCGTCGCTGCGCTCGTCCGGCTGGTTGGCGTAGAGCACGTCGTGGAACTGCTTGAACTTGTCCACGCCCTCGTTCAGGGCGGCGCCGGCGGCGGCCAGCGCGGTGCGCGAGCCCTTGCCGCCGAGGTTCTTGTCCAGGAACGTCGCCAGGTGGTACTCGACCTTGTAGGTGCCGGCGTCGGCGAGCTGCTGGATGGTCTTGCCGGTGGTGGTCTCCAGCTGCTCGCAGAACGGGCAGCGGAAGTCCTCGTAGACCGACAGGGTGTGCGGGGCGTCGGCCTTGCCGTAGGTGATCACCGTGCCGCCGTCGCCGGTCGCGTTCGCGGGGACGACCAGCGGGCCGTTCGCGGCGGCGTCCGAACCGGAGCCGGAGGAGCCGCCGCCGACGGCGAAGGCGACGCCCGCGGCGAGGGCGAGCACGGCGGCGGAGGCGGCGCCGACCACCACCCGGCGGCGGATCCGGTCGGAGCGCTCGGCCTGGGCGCGGGCGGCGCGCATGCGGTCGGTGGCGGAGGCCTTGTCGGTCTTGCGGCTGTTGCTCATGGGGTGTCGTCCTGTGCTCTCGGGCGTGCGGGGTGCGGGCGCGGCCGGTCGGGGCCTGCGCGGGGAGAGACGGCCGGGTGAGCGGGCCGGCCGGGGCGAGCGGAGGGCTCGGCCCGGACGAAAGGGCTCAGGCGGAGCGGGGCTCGGGCCTGGCGGGGGGCTCAGACGGCCGGGGCGAACACCGGCGGACCGCGCCGGACGGCCGGACGGACGACGACGTCCTCGGCGGGGACCAGCGCGCGGCTGGCAGGGGGGAACGGCACCCGCGCCACCGGACGGGCCGGGACGGGCGCGGTGAGCAGCAGCAGCCAGCGGGCGGCGGCCGGGAGGTGCCGGTGCAGGAACTCGCCCAGCATCCGGGCGGTCCGGGCGAGGCCCGCCAGCGCGGCGTCCGCGCGACGCAGCCAGTACGCGCCGGCCAGTGCGATCACCGTGTGCACCAGCACCAGCACCAGCAGCAGCACGCCGGTCCGCTCGGAGACGCCGTGGCCGAGCAGGAAGCCGCCCAGCGAACCGCCGCCGCAGAGCAGCGGCTGCAGGCCGTGCCCGGCGCCGGGCGGCAGGGACGGGCAACTCGTCTGGGCGACGTCGAACAGGGCGCTGACGCCCAGTTCCAGCGGCAGGAACACCGCGGCGACCGCCGGGAAGCCCCGCTCACGGCCGGCGAGGGCGAAGGCCACCGCGAAGACGGCGACCGAGGCCAGGAGCATCGGGCCGACCGGCAGCGCGCGGCCGGTGACCAGCACCTGGCCGAGCCCGGCGAGCAGCACGACCAGCGCGGCGAAGACCGCCGCGCGGAGCGTCCTGGTGACCGGGCCGATGTCCATGGCATCCGAGTCTGCCACAGGTCGGACGCGGAACGGCCAGGCCGCCGGGAACCTGTGAAGAGCCTCACCACCCGTGCTGAGCTGGGCTTATGCGCTTCTTACAGCTCCTGCGGCCGGTCGTCGGCGGCGCTCGTCCGGTCGTCGTCACTGCTCGTCCGGTCATCGGCGGCGCTGACCCGGGCCTCGACCAGCTCCCGGAAGTGTTCCAGGTCCTCGCGGACCGTCCGCTCGATCGCCCCGGCCTGGGCGAAGCCGCGCGGCCCGCCGAACGTCCGGTGCACGGCCTCCGGGTCGTACTCCACCCGGATCTGCATCCGGGTGTGCCGGGCGTCGAGCGGCAGCAGGGCGAACGCCCCGCTCAGTCGGAGGGGTTCCAGCGTTCGCCAGGCCATCACCCGGCCCCGGCCGCGGTCGGTGATCTCGGTGTCGACCGCGTGCTCGGCACCGCCGACCGCCACCCCGAGGTGCGCGAGGTTGCGCCCGTGCGGATGCGCGCTGCGGACGCCGTCGACGAACTGCGGGTACTCGTGCACCCGGTGCAACTGCTCCCAGGCGGCGAGGACGGGGGCGGCGATGTCGATCTGTTCCTCAAGGGTGCTCATGGTCGCGAGGCACCTCCCTCCGTTCCAGCCTGCGCTTCGGGGTGGGGGTGGGCAAAGGGGCGAAAGGGCGAACCAGCGGGGGCGAAGGGGCGAAGGGGCGAAGGGGAGGGGCACCGGGCAGGGCGCGCGCCGGGCGGTGCGCCGGGGGAGACTGGGTGCATGCCGGAGCTGCCCGAGGTCGAGGCGCTGAGCGCCTTCCTGTCCGAGCGGCTGACCGGGCGCGTGATCGCCCGGGTGCAGCCGGTGGCGATCAGCGCACTGAAGACGTACGACCCGCCGGTGACGGCGCTGGAGGGACGGACCGTCGGCGCCGTGGGCCGGCACGGCAAGTTCCTGGATATCGAGGCCGGCGGGCTGCACCTGGTGGTGCACCTGGCCCGGGCCGGCTGGCTGCGCTGGAAGGACAGCCTGCCCGCCGAGCCGCCCCGGCCCGGCCCGAAGAACCCGCTGGCGCTGCGGCTGCGCCTGGAGGGGGAGGCCGGGGACGGGTTCGACCTCACCGAGGCCGGGACGAAGAAGGGGCTCGCGGTCTACGTGGTGAACGACCCGGCCGGGGTGCCGGGCGTCGCCAGGCTCGGCCCGGACCCGCTCGACCCGGGCTTCACCCTGGAGGACTTCGCCGCACTGCTGCGGGGCGACCGGCACCGGATCAAGGGCCTGCTGCGGGACCAGAGCGTGCTGGCGGGCGTGGGCAACGCCTACTCGGACGAGGTGTTGCACGCGGCCCGGATGTCGCCGTACAAGATCGCGGGCAGTCTGACCGAGGAGGAGACGGCGCGGCTGTACGAGGCACTCGGCGGCACGCTGCGCGAGGCGGTGGAGCGCTCGCGCGGGCTCGCGGCGGGGAAGCTGAAGGCGGAGAAGAAGCTCGGGCTGCGGGTGCACGGTCGGGCCGGCCTGCCCTGCCCGGTGTGCGGGGACACCGTGCGGGAGGTGTCCTTCGCGGACTCCTCGCTGCAGTACTGCCCGACCTGCCAGACCGGGGGCAAGCCGCTGGCGGACCGGCGGATGTCGCGGCTGCTGAAGTGAGGCGGGGCTGCTGAGGTGAGGCGGGGCAGCTGGGGTGAGGCGGGGCGCGGACGGGTCCCGCCTCGGCCGGCAGCGGTCCGGTCAGCGCTTGATGGCGACGCCGCCCCAGTAGTACGCGGCCTTCGGGTCGGCCGGGGGCTCGCCGTCCGGGCGCCAGGCCAGGACCGGGGCGACGCCCGGCTCGATCAGCTCCCAGCCGTCGAAGAAGCGGACCACGTCGTCGTAGGAGCGCGGCACCAGGGTCATCCCGCCGGCCCGGGCGGCCTCGGCGACCTTGCCGACCGCCTCCGGGTCGAAGTCCTGGGTGGGGGTGGTGAGGGCGATGCAGCTGCCGGCGGGCAGGGCATCGCGCAGCGCGGCGACCCGGCCCCACGGGTCGTCCTCGTCGGCGATCAGCATCAGCACGGCGATCATCAGCAGGCCGACCGGCCGGGTGAGGTCGAGGGTGGAGGTGAGCGCCGGATCGGCGAACAGCTCCTCGGGCTTGCGCAGGTCGGCGTGGATGTAGGTGGTGCGGCTGGCCGGGCTGGAGACCATCAGCGCGCGGGCGTGGGCGAGCACGATCGGGTCGTTGTCGACGTAGACCACCCGGGTGCCGGGGCTGACCGCCTCGGCGATCTCGTGGGTGTTGGGGGAGGTGGGGATGCCGGTGCCGAGGTCGAGGAACTGGCGGATGCCGTGCTCCCGGGCCAGGTAGCGGACGGCCCGGCCCTGGAAGGCGCGGTTGGCCTTGGCCATCTCCTTGACACTCGGAACGGCCTGTTCGATGGCCTGGCCCATGGCGCGGTCCGGCGGGAAGTTGGTCTTGCCGCCCAGCCAGTAGTCGTACACGCGTGCGGAGTGCGGAGTGGTGGTGTCGACGCCGAAACGTTCCCACTGGCTCAGCTCGGCGGCGTCGTCCTGCGGGCCCTGCTGGGGGAAGTCCTGACTTGTCGTCATGGCCACGTCCTCTAATGGCAGATCATCACACTGGGGAGGCACAGCGTAGCGGCCCGGGTAAGAGGCCGGGTGGCGGGTCGGAGAAGAACGGCCGAAGGTGCCGGGGGCGGGGCGTGCGCTCCGGTGCCCCAGGAGCCTGCCCGGGGGGCCGCGCCGGGGTCTTCGCAGGGGCGCGCCGGAGTCTCCACGGGGTCACGCCGGGGTCGTTCTTGGGCCGTCCGGGTGGTGATCGGGGCCGTAGGGGGCGCCTCCGGGGAGCGGCGGTGACGCCCGGGGGAAGCATTCAGAATGCTGTCAGATCGTCAGATTATTTCGCGAAGATTGCTGCTGGCCACGGCCGGGATGTCCCTCCTGGGGGCCGCTTCCGGCTGCCGGAGCCCCTGGAGCGGCGGGGAGGGCGGGACGGCGGCCGAAGTGGGCGTGGACGAGAGTGCGCTCCCGGTGGTGGTGGCCGGAGCCGGGGGGTCGCCGGGCGCTCTACCGGTCACGCCCCCGGCGGTTCCCTCGGCCGTGTCGTCCCCCTCGCCCTCGGCGGTGCCGAGCGTGATGCCCGTGCGCAAGGCGCTCACCGAGGCCGAGACCAAGCCGGTGTACGAGCTGGACGCGGCGCGGAAGGTGGTGGCGCTCACCATCGACGACGGTCCCGACCCCCGGTACACCCCCACCGTGCTGGCGCTGCTCCAGCAGTACGGGATCCGGGCGACGTTCTTCCTGATCGGCGAGAACGTCGTCGAGCATCCGGAGCTGGTGCGGGAGATCGCGGACCGCGGCCACCACATCGCCAACCACACCTGGACCCACCCCGACCTGCGGCACCTTTCCGACACCAAGGTGCGGGACGAGCTGCAGCGCACCTCCGACCTGCTGTACAAGACCACCGGCCGGCAGCCCACCTGGTTCCGCGCACCGGGCGGGGACTGGTCCCCGGAGTCACTGAAGGTCGCGGCCGACCTCGGGATGCGGAACATGGCCTGGTCGGTGGACCCGAGGGACTGGTCCCGGCCGGGGACCTCGGCGATCATCGACACCATCCTCAAGGACGTCCGGTCCGGGTCGATCGTGCTCAACCACGACGGCGGCGGTGACCGTTCGCAGACGGTGGCGGCACTGAAGGCGTACCTGCCGGTGCTGGTCGACTCGGGGTACTTCTTCACCGCGCCGCCCAACTGAGAGCACTACCGGAGGTAGTGGGGTAGCGGCTCTTCCGGCGAAACCACTCGAACGGGTGGATTGGGAGAACCGTTTCTGCGCATTTTGGGCCTCTAGGGTGATAACGCACCAATGAATCCGGTACCGCCGCGTACCGCCTGAAAGGCCATCACCCATGCGACTCCGAAACGCCGTTCTCGCTGCCGTCAGCGCCGCCGCCCTCGCCCTCGCCGTGCCGACCTCCGCCAACGCCGCCACCGGCGACTTCCTCTACAAGGTCGGACCGGGCATCCCGACCGGCATCTTCGACCCGCAGAGCGGCGTGTGCATCGACGTCCCGGACATCGGCACGGAGCCGGCCTTCGCGCCGGAGAACCTCACCACCTCGACGGCCACGGTGTTCCTTGAGAAGCACTGCGACGGCGACGTCTTCTACGTGATGAACCCGGGCAAGAGGCTCGGCGACCGGCTGAAGTTCCGCTCCGTCGCCTTCTCCTGAGGCCGAGGACGATCACCGCGGATCCGGACGGCCCGGCGACAGGCAGGGTGCCGCCGGACCGTCCTCCCTCCTCGACCCGGCCCCATCGGCCCCATCGGTATCACCGGTGGGGCCGTTCGGGTGAACGGCGTAGCGTGACAGGAGAGGGGCGCCGTTCCGGCCGCGGAGGAGGAAGCCATGTCCGTACGGGAACTGGACGCGGAAAAGCAGGAGGCCTTCGCCGGACGCGTGGTCGGCGTCCTGAACGACGCCTGTCTGGGGCTGATGACCAGCCTCGGCCACCAGACCGGGCTGTTCGACCTGATGGCCGGACTGGATCCGGCGACCAGCGAGGAGATCGCGCGGGGTGCCGGGCTGAACGAGCGCTACGTGCGCGAATGGCTGGGCGGCATGGTCGTCGCCGGCTTCGTCGCGTACGACCCCGAGCGGCGCACCTACGCGCTGCCGCCCGAGCACGCGGCGTCACTGACCAGGGCGGCCGGGCCGGACAACCTGGCCGGCATGATGCCCTTCCTGGCGATGATGGGCGAGGTCGAGCAGGAACTGCTCGGCCACTTCCACACCGGCGGCGGGATGCCGTACTCGGCCTACCCGCGCTTCCAGCAGCTGCAGGCCGAGGAGAGCGCGCGGGTGTACGACCTGGCGCTGGTGGACGCGATCGTGCCGCTGGTCCCCGGACTGACCGAGCGGCTGCGGGCCGGCATCGACGTGCTGGACGTCGGCACCGGGCAGGGGCACGCCGTCACGGTGCTGGCGAAGGCCTTCCCGGCCAGCCGGGTCACCGGGATCGACATCGCCGAGAACGGCATCGCCGCGGCCCGCGCCTCGGCGGCCGAACTCGGGCTGGACAACGCCCGGTTCGAGATCGCCGACTCGGCCGGGATCGACGGATCGTACGACCTGGTCACCGCCTTCGACGTGATCCACGACCTCGCCCGGCCGACCCGGACGCTGGCTGCCGTCGCCGGTGCGCTGCGGCCCGACGGGGTCTTCCTGATGGGTGACGTCGCGGCCAGCAGCAAGTTGGAGGAGAACGTGGAGCACCCGCTGGCGCCGGCGCTGTACACCTTCTCGACCTTCTACTGCATGACCGTCTCGCTCGGCGAGGGCGGGGAGGGGCTCGGGACGGTGTGGGGCGAGCAGGCCGCGCGGCGGATGCTGGCCGAGGCCGGGTTCGGGTCGGTGGAGGTGGAACGCGTCGAGGGGGACATCCTGAACCTCTACTACGTGGCGCGGCGGGACGGGGCGGCCGCCGCCTGACCCGGCCGGGGTGGCCCGGGCCGGGCGGGCGGCGTACGTTCGAAGGGTCCGGCCCGGTCGCCGGTGCCCCGCGCGCACGCCCGAGCGCACGCGCACGGCGACGCGGCACGCCCACGGCAGGCAAGGAGGGCCCGGGATGACCGGCAACGGTTACGCACACCCCGAGGCGCTGGTCGACACCGAATGGCTGGCCCACCACCTGGACGACGGGACGATCCGGGTCGTCGAGGTGGACGAGGACAGCACCGCGTACGACCGGGACCACATCCCCGGCGCGGTCGGCTGGAACTGGACCACCGACCTGCACAGCCGGGTCGGCCGCGACTACGCCGACCGCGACGGCGTCCAGCACCTGCTCCGGGCGGCCGGGGTCGAGGAGGACACCACCGTGGTGCTGTACGGCGGCAACAACAACTGGTTCGCCGCGTACGCCTACTGGCTGTTGCGGTTGCGCGGCTTCGGGCCGGTGCGGCTGCTGGACGGCGGGCGCAAGAAGTGGGAGCTGGAGGGCCGCGAACTCACCCCCGAGGTGATGGACTACCAGCACACCGGCTACCGGCTGACCGGCCCCGAGCGGCCGGAGCTGCGGGCCCTGCGGGACGAGGTGCTGGCCAAGGCCGAGGTGTTCGCCAAGCCGGGGGCGGACGCGGTGCTGGTGGACGTCCGCTCGCCGGCCGAGTTCCGGGGCGAGCTGATCGCACCGCCGCACCTGCCGCAGGAGCAGGCCCAGGTGCCCGGGCACATCCCCGGCGCGGTCAACATCCCGTGGTCGCAGGCGGCCAACGACGACGGTTCGTTCCGGTCGGCGGAGGAGCTGCGGGCGCTGTACGCGGGCAAGGGGGTGTCGACGGAGCGCGAGGTGATCGCCTACTGCAGGATCGGCGAGCGGTCGGCGCACACCTGGTTCGCGCTCACCGAGCTGCTCGGCTACCCGCACGTGAAGAACTACGACGGCTCGTGGACGGAGTACGGCTCGCTGGTGCGGGCTCCGGTGACGCTCGGGTCCTGAGTGGCGGACGGGGCTCAGGACTGCGGGCGAGGCCGGTGTGGTGACGTGACGCCGTCGCGGCGTTGCTGCGACGGTGTCATTTCGGCGCGTTTCTTTTCATGAACATCTCACGATTGGGGAGTGGAGCGGGGATCACCGGGACATGGATCGATCCGACCCATCGTTCCGGTGATCCCTGGAGGACCACGTGCGCAAGAGGCTGATCGTCTCTGCTGCCAGCGCCCTGAGCCTGTTCCTGGCCGTTCCCGCCTCGGCATCCGATTTCCAACCCGGCGCGGCCGGGGTCGGCGACTCCTACTACCCGACCTACGGCAACGGCGGATACAACGTCTCGCACTACGACATCCGGCTGAAGTACCAGCCCACCACCGACGAACTCGAAGGCACCACCACGATCCTGGCCACCGCCACGCAGGACCTCTCCCGGTTCAACCTCGACTTCGCACTGAACGTCGCCGAGGTCCGGGTCAACGGGAGGCTCGCGGCCTTCACGACCAGCGGCGAGCAGGAACTGGAGATCACCCCCGCCCGGCCGATCGCCAAGGGCAGCCAGGCCACCGTGGTGGTCCGCTACAAGGGCGTGCCGTCCACCATGAAGAAGTACGGCTTCACCGCCTGGCTGCGCACGCCGGACGGCGCGGTGGCGGCCGGCGAGCCCGAGTCGGCGTGGTGGTGGTTCCCGAGCAACGACCACCCGAGCGACAAGGCCACCTTCGACGTCTCGGTACTGGTGCCGGACGGCAACCAGGTGATCAGCAACGGCATCCTGACCGGAACCTCCTCCCAGGCCGGGTGGACCCGCTACACCTGGCGGGAGAACAAGCCCCAGGCGACGTATCTGGCCACGCTCGCGGTCGGCAAGTTCGACGTCACGACCGACACCACGCCCGGCGGGCTGCCGGTCTACAACGCGTACAGCAAGGACCTCGGCGACAACGCGGACGCGGCCAGGGCGAGCGTCGAGCGCACCGGCGAACTCGTCGACTGGCTGAGCGGCTACTTCGGCGACTACCCGTTCAGCTCCGTCGGCGGCTACGTCCCCAACGTCCAGACCGGTTTCGCGCTGGAGACCCAGACTCGGGTCTTCTACAGCCCCCGGCAGTTCTCGCGCGGCGCCAACACCTCGGTGGTCGTCCACGAGCTGGCCCACCAGTGGTACGGCGACAGCGTCTCGCTCTCGCGCTGGAGCGACATCTGGCTGAACGAGGGCTTCGCCCGGTACTCGCAGTTCCTCTGGTCCGAGCACGAGAACGAGGGCACCGCGCAGGAACTGGCCGACTACGTCTACGCCTCGCACCCGGCCGACGACGCGTTCTGGACCGTCAAGCCGGGCGACCCGGGCGCCGACAACCAGTTCTCCGGCGCCGTCTACGACCGGGGCGCGGTGGCCATCCAGGCGCTGCGCAACACCGTCGGGGACGAGGCGTTCTTCCGGATCCTCAAGGGTTGGCCCACCGAGCGCCGCTACGGCAACGCCACCATCCCCGAATTCCAGGCGTACGCGGAGAAGGTCTCCGGCAAGAAGCTCGGTGACCTCTTCACGACCTGGCTGTTCACCGCGGCGAAGCCGGCCACCGGGCCGGTGGCGCCGGGAGCCGCGGCGGCCGCCTCGCTGGCGCCCGGAGCGGGCCAGACCGACGGGCAGCTGCCGGCGGAGCCGAAGTCCTGGAAGAAGATCCAGGAGACCAACTCCCTCCACGACGCGGGGCACTGACGCCCGGGCGTGAAGTGAGGTGACGGGGGTGGCCCGGTCGGCCGTCCGGGAGCGGGCGGACGGCCGGGCCGCACCGTCCGGTCACGGCCTGTCGTGCCGTGCGCCGGTCGGCTGCGCCGTGGTCGGGCCGTCCGCGGCCAGCAGCTCGGTGAGGCGGCGGACGGCGAAGGGTATGAGGCCGCGCAGCGGGACCAGCCGGCAGGGCGCGGCGCCGACCGGCACCTCGCGGATGCCGGCCGTCTCCTCGAACTCCCGCCCGACGACGGGGAAGTGGGTGTCGTTGTCGTCGCCCACGTCCGGCGCCTCGATCCAGACCCGCTCGCCCTGGATCGCCATCGGGAAGCGGCGGAGCTTGAGCCGGCGGTTGGGCGCGAAGGTCTCGGCGTAGTGCAGGGCGGTGTTGCGGTTGTGCCCGACCCCGATCAGCAGCACATGGCCGCCGAGGTCGTGCAGCGCGCCGAACGGCGACTCCCGGCCGACGGCGAAGCCGAGCGAGCGGCGGGCGGTGACCTCGCGGGCGTGCGCTCCGACGGCGGCGACCGACACCTGGGGGTGCGTGCTGCGCAGGCTCTCCGGCAGCGCGCGCAGGGCCTCCGCCACGGCGCCCGTGGAAGAGGGGAGTCCGGCGTGGAACAGCGGCACGGCAGAACGCAGTTCGGCGATCTCGGCCGTGGGCGGACCGGCCCGCCCGGGGGCCGGGTCGCGGACCGTGTCGGTGGTGAAGGTGGGCGCTGCGACGGTGCCGCCGGGCCCGACCGCCTCGCGCAGGGAGGCCACCACGGCCGCCGCGCCGCCCTCGACCCGGCCGAGGCCGGACAGCGAGGAGTGCACCATCAGCGCCATGCCCTCGCGGACGCCCACCCGGCGCCAGCCCTCGACGAGGTCGGCGGTGGTGAGCGTGGTGGTGCCCGGTGCGGTCATGGTGCCCTCCAGTGCGATCGTTCGGGCCCGACCATATCGGGTGGCACTGACAGGCGGTCAGGGCGGGGACGAACGGCGTCAGTTCACGGCCGGGCTGCGGCGTTCGAGCAGGACCACGTGACGCCCGGGCCCCGGGCGCCCGGGGCGGCGGGGTCGAGGGCCACCGGGCGGTGGTCGGGGAACTCGGCGGCGTCGACGGCGGCCCGGTCGGGGGCGCGGGTCCCGACGGTGGCGCTGCCGGTGTCGATGCCCGCCTGGAAGACCGCTGGGACGGCCTCGGCGTGCTCGGGGTGCAGCGCGACGACGACGGGGCGGGGCGGCGGCGGGGACGGGCGCAGGTGGGGGCGGGCGCAGGTGGGGCGGGGGTCATCGTGCGTCCGCAGCGGCGAGGGCCCGGGCCTCCTGCTCGGGCGTGAACCCGTGTCCGAGCGGCGGTGCGCCGCGCTCACGGTCCCAGGCGAGCACGTCGGCGACGGTGGCGGCGAGCGGGGTCGCGGGCAGCCCGGCGGCGCGGGCCCTGGCGGGGTCGCGCTGCTGGCCCGGCCAGAGCGACTCGGCCCGGACCAGGGGGAAGAACGACTTCGGGGCGGTCTCCGGCGGCACCGGGACGACCTCGGCCTCGGTGCCCGCGACCTCGGCGCAGGTGGCGATCAGCCCGCCCAGGGTGGTCGGTTCGGCCGGGCCGACGGCGTGGAAGGCGCCCGGCCGGTCGTCCTGGAGCAGCCGGAGCACCAGCCGGGCGAGGTCGCGCGCGTCGACCAGCTGGACCGGTTGCTCGGGGCGGCCGGGCAGGGCGATCCGCCCGCCGCGGGCCGCCCGGCGCGCCCAGTAGGTGAGCCCGCGGTGCTCGTCGTGCGGCCCGGCCACCTTCCCCGGCCGCACGACGGTCGCCCGGGTGCCGTAGCGGGAGGTGACGTGGTCCTCGCAGGCGACCTTGAGCCGGCCGTAGGTCTCCTCGGTGAGGTGCTCGGCGTCGCGCAGCGGGGCGCGGCGCGGGGCGGACTCGTCGGAGCCGGGGGCGAGGCCGTCGCGCCGGTACACCGCGTGGCTGGAGACGAAGAGGTAGCGGCCGACCCGGTCGCCGAGGACGGCCGTGGCCCGGTCGACCTGGTGCGGGCGGTAGCCGCTGACGTCCACCGCGGCGTCCCAGCGGCCCTCGCGCAGGGCGGTGAGGTCGTCGGTGTCGCGGTCACCGATCAGGCGGGCGGCGCCGGGGAAGAGGCCGGGGTTGGTCCGGCCGCGGTTGAACAGGGTGACCTCGGCGCCGCCGCGCAGGGCGTCGTCGACGATCGCGCGGCCGACGAAGGAGGTGCCGCCGAGGACGAGGATCCGCATGGAACCAGGGTAGGGGCCCGGTCAGCGGGTGGGCCGGGGGACGACGGTGGGCTCCGGGTCGTCGGCGGGCTGCGGGATGCGGGCGGGCTGCGGGGCGTCGGTGACGTCGGTGAGCCTCGGGTAGTCGGTGAAGCCGGCCGCCGTCTGGCCGTAGAGGTGGGTCGGGTCGACGGGGGTGAGCGGGGCGCGGGCGGCGAACCGTTCCGGCAGGTCGGGGTTGGCGATGAAGGCGCGGCCGTAGGAGACCAGGTCGGCCAGTCCGCCGGCCAGCACCGCCTCGCCTCGCTCGCGGTCGGTGGCCTCGCGGTTCTCGCCGACGTTGCCGATCAGCGGGCCGGACCAGCGGGGGCGCAGGTCGGCCAGGGCCGGGTAGTCGTCGTTGTCGGTGAGGTGGAGGTAGGCCAGGCCGAGGCCGTCGAGTTCGGCGAGCAGGGCCCGGTAGACCGGGGCCGGATCGGTCTCGTGCATGCCGAACTGCGGGTTGCCGGGGGACAGCCGCAGGCCGAGGCGGTCGGGGCCGATCGCCCCGGCGACGGCGGTGACCAGCTCGACCGGGAATCGCAGTCGGTCGGCGAGGGTGCGGGGGCCGTACTCGTCGGTGCGCAGGTTGGTGTTGTCGGCCAGGAACTGGTGGATCAGGTAGGAGTTGGCGCCGTGCAGTTCGACGGCGTCGAAGCCGGCGGCGAGCGCGTTGCGGGCGGCGTCGACGTGGTCGGTGACCGCCTGGCGGATCTCCTCGCGGGTCATCGCGCGCGGGGTCACGGCCTCGGCCTTGCCGCCCTCCCTGACGTGCACCGGGCCGGGCGCGGGGATGGCGGAGGGGCCGGCCGGCAGGTCGCCGAGCAGCCGGTTGAGCGGGTGGCCCTGGCGGCCGCCGTGCATCAGCTGGGCGACGATCCGGCCGCCGGCGGCGTGCACGGCCCCGGTCGCCGCGCGCCAGCCGGCCACGTGCGCGGGCGTCTCCAGGCCGGGCAGCCGCCAGCCGGACTGGCCGCGGCTGCTCGGCCAGATGCCCTCGGTGACGATCAGCCCGGCGCTCGCGCGCTGGGCGTAGTACTCGGCGACGACGGGCAGCGGCGTACCGTCCTCGGCGGCCCGGTAGCGCGTCATGGGGGCCATGACGACGCGGTTGGGGAGGTCGAGCGAGCCGAGGCGGTACGGGCTGAGCAGGGATTCCGCGGTGGTGGTCATGCCGGTACGGTAGAACCTGACATCGGTGTCAGGTTCAAGCCCGGGAGGACGCCTGCGCCGTCGCGCCCGCCGCCGCCGCGGTGCTCGCCGCTGCTGCCGCCGCACTCGCCTCGGTGAGGATCAACTCCTCGATGCCGTAGAGGAATCGCTCCATCGCGGGGCGCGGGAGCACGGAGGGGTCCGCCGTCATGGCGAGGCTCAGCGCCGCGGGGGACTGCAGGGCGTCCAGTGCGTACGTCAGGCCGGGGCGCGGCTCGAACTCCACCGGCCAGGTGAGGGTGGTCCGGTCGTCGCCCGGGTCGGTGCCGGCGGGATCGGTGTCGGCGGGGATCAGCTCGCGGGTGTCGTTGAAGACGCAGGACCGGTCGGCGGGTTCGGTGCCCTCGGCGGCGAGCCGCTCGATGTCGGCGGCCAGCGCGAGCTTGTCGTAGTAGGCGTGCCGGTAGGTGCCGATCGCGGCGGCATGGGTGCGGCGCACCACGTCGCCGAACTCGGCTGTGGCGTCCGGGAGATGGAACAGGCCGTCGCCGGCGACCACGCTCACCGCGTTGGTCAGCTCGGGCAGGAAGCGGTTGTTGACGACGACGTTGAGCACGGCCTCGGTCCTTCCGGCCAGCTCGGCGGTCATCGCGGCCGCCGCGGCGAGCAGGACCGAGGAGGTGCTCACCCGGTGGGTGGCGGCCACCTGCTCGACCGCACGGGGGAGGGCGGGGGAGCGGAGGACCGCGTTCGGGAACGGTGCGGGGGCTCCGGCGGCCGGGCCCGCGGTGGTCGGGCCTGCGGTGGTCGGGTCTGTGGCGGTCGGGCCTGCGGTGGTCGGGCCTGCGGTGGTCGGATCTGTGGTGGCGGTCGGCGGGAAGAGCCGGGGTGGGCCCAGTCGCAGCTTCCGCACGAAATGCTTGCGGGCGCCCGTGTCCCGTCGGACGCCCCGCTCCGAGGTCTGGAACTCGGCCTCCTCCAGGGGCTGTTGGGCGGGCTGCCGCAGGCCGGCCAGCTCGTCGCGGGAGTGGCCGAGGCTGAGTGCGGTCAGGTCGGCGACCAGTCGGTTCATCCCGGAGCCGTCGACCGCCGTGTGGGAGAGCGCCAGGCTGATGTGCCGGGCCAGCCCGTCCGCGGTCACCACGCCGACCCGGATCGGCCACTGCGCGGCGGTGTCGAAGGGGCGTGCCGCCAGTTCCCCGTGCAGCCGGGCGCCGAGCTCGGCCGGATCGTCGGCCCCGGCGGCGGACCACACCTCGACGCCCAACGTCCCTTCCGGGTCGACGATTTGGCGCAGTTCGCCGTCCTCGCCCGGGAGCAGCCGGGTGTGCAGGGAGTCGTGCAGGTGCAGCAGGTGCTCCAGTGCGCCGAGGATGACGGGCAGTGGCAGGCCCGGGTCCAGTGGTGCCGCGGTGGTGATGTTGTAGCGCGGCGCGTCGGCCGGGGCCAGCCGGCGTACGGCGTCCCGGATGGCCCGTTGGCCCCAGGTGGCCGGGCCGGACCCGGACCGGCCGGACGAGAGGACGATCTCCAGCAGTTGACGAGTGCTCACCGTGAGGCTCTCCGTTGTGCGGTGGTCAGGACGTCGTGCCGGTGCGTTGGGAGCGCGGGGTGCTGCTGGGGAGAGTGTGGCGCACCGCCCGCCGCGCGTCGAGGGCCCGGCCGGGCGGGGTGGCGGGGATGGGCGGGGCGGTCGGGGTGGCGGGGGCGGGGGTTCCACAGGTGTCTTGATATGAAGTATCTTGATGTCGAGATTGATGCCGATCATGCAACGGGGGCCTGCCATGCGGGGGAACGGACTGATGGCGCAGCTGCGGAAGCCGCCGGGCGGGCGGGACGCGCGGATCATGCTGCTGGCCCAGTGCGTCGACCGGACCGGGACCGGGGTGTGGGCGGCGGCCTCGGTGCTGTACTTCACCTACGTGTGCGGGATGGACGCCCGGCGGCTCGGCCTGCTCCTCGGGGTGGGCGCGGTGGCGGGGATCGCCGGGTCGCCGCTGGCCGGACGGGCGGCCGAACGGGTGCCGGTGCGATGGCTGCTGATCGGGTGCCACCTGCTGCGGGTGGGGACGATGGGCCTGCTGCTGGTGGTCGACGACTTCGCCGCCCTGCTCCCCGCGGTCGCCCTGACCTGCCTGGCCGAGCGGGCCGCCAGGACCCTGGAGATGCTCTTCGCCACCCGCGTCGCGGGCGAGCGGCGCGCCACGTACCAGGCACTGTTCCGCAGCGTGGCCAACGCCGGGTACGCGCTCGGTGCGGGCGTCTCGGCGATCGGCCTCGCGGTCGGCACCACGGCCGCGTACCGCACGCTGATCCTGGCCAACGCGGTCTCCTTCGTCGTGGCCGCCGTCCTGGTCTGGCGCACCCGGGAGCCGGCCGGCCGCGGCCTGGTCGCGGCGGCCGCCGGACAGGAGCCCGCCGCCGGCGCGACCGCCGTGCCGAGCCCCTGGCGCGATCGCGGCTACCTGGTGTTCGTCCTGCTGGACATGCCGATGAACCTCGACGACTCGATCCTCAACGTCGGCCTGCCGCTCTGGCTCGTCCACCACACTGACGCGCCGCCCGCCGTCGTCCCGGTCTTCCTGGTCCTCAACACCGTGCTGGTGGTGCTGCTGCAACTGCGGGTCTCGGCGCTGGCGGAAGGCCCGCGCGGGGCGGCCGCGGCCGTGGGCTGGTACGGGGTGACGCTGTTCGCCGGCTGCCTGCTGATCGTGCTCGCCACCGGTGGCGGGCCGTGGGCGGCGTCGATCGCGCTGCTGGCCGCGGCCGTGCTGGTCACGCTGGCGGAGCTGATGCGCTCGGTGAGCTCCTGGGAGCTGGCGGTCGTCCTGGCGCCGCCGGGCGCCCAGGCGTCGTACCTGGGCGTGGCCGGGATGTCCCAGTCGGTGCAGAAGTCGGTGGGCCCGCTGCTGCTGACCGGGGTGGTGATGGCGGCCGGCCCGGTCGGCTGGCTGGGCCTCGGCGCGGCCACCGTGGGCCTCGGCGCGCTCCAGCGCCGGGCCAGCCTGCGCCGGCTGGCGGCCCTGGCGGAGCCCGGGGCTCCCGCAGGTACGGAGGCTCCCGAGGCTTCCGTAGCGCCCGGGACCGATCCGGTGAAGCGGGCCGGCGCGGCGGTCGGTTGAGCCGGTGGCCCGGTGGCCTGGTGGCCGGTTCGTCGGTGGCAGGGGCGGCGGGCGGCGGGCGGCGGTCGTGACGGGGAGGGTGCGGAGGGCCCAGGCGGCGGCCGGGGCTGCGCAGGAGGCCGCAAGGAGGAGGGCCCCGGCGCTCCCCGGTCCGGCCGGCCGCCAGGGCGGCGCCCACGGTCCGGGCACTCCGAGGGTGGCCGACGCGGCGGCCATGGTGCCCGGTCGGGCGGCCATGACCCGAACGCGAGGTGCCGGCGCTGACGGCGGAGGGCCGGTCGAACGCGGCGATCTGCCGGGTGCCGGCGGTGCTGGAGTTCCTCCGGACGTGCGGCCCGGCCCCGGGCCGCACGGGGCGGGCGGCGGGGTTCAGAGCCGGTCGTAGACGGCGGACAGCCGGTGCAGGACCTCGGCGGCGCGGTCGAGTGCCTCGGCGTCGTAGTCGGACAGGTCGGTGTGCAGGGCGTCGGTGAGCGCCTCCTGGCGCTGCCGGTGCCGTTCGCGTCCGGCGTCGGTCAGGGTGACCACGACGGAGCGCTTGTCCTCGGGCGGCCGGGTGCGGGTGACGTAGCCGGCCGCCACCAGGCCGTTGACCAGCTGGGTGGTGGCGGCGCCGGTGGTCTCGGTGCCCGCGGCGAGCCCGCTGATGGTCAGCGGTCCCTGGTCGGCCAGGGTGCGCAGGGCGCGGGCGTGGGTGAGCGAGAGGGCGCCGGGGGTGCGGGTGGCGCGGCCGCGCAGCCGGGCGTCGGCGGCGCTGAGGCGGTAGGCGGCGCGGGACAGGCGGTCCAGGGCCTGGGCGCGGTCGGGGGTGGGCGGCTGCTCGGCCATGGTCGGTCCTCCTCGGCGGGTTGACAGCAGACTAGCCTAAGTACTTAATAGCTAAGTACTTAGTCACTAAGTGCTCAGTGATTCGCGGGGCGGCTCGACCCTGCCCCCGACCCCGGAGGAGACCACCATGACCATCCGTTCGACCGGACAGAGCTGGGCCCTGGACATCGCCCTCGCGCAGGGCGGATTCGACGCGCTGCACCCCGAGGCCGTCGGGACCATGGAGCAGCTCGGCCACGACCACACCGACTTCACCAAGGTCTTCGCGCTCGTCCGCAGCGGCGCCATGCTGCCCAAGGCGTGGGCGACGGTGGCCGGACAGGCCGAGGAGCGCGCCGCCCACCACGAGCGCGGCGGCTTCGCACGGACCGCCGCCGACCTCTACCTGCGGGCCGCGGTCATGTGGGGCCGCGCCCAGTACTCGGTGTTCGACGCGGCCGACCCGCGCAAGGCGGCCATGCGCGAGCGCGCGAACCACTGCGTGGCCCGCCTCGGCGCGCTGCGCGACGGCCGGGTGCGCCGGGTGGAGCTGGACTTCGAGGGCTCGACGATCCACGCCCTGCTGCACCTGCCGGCCGGCCGGGTCGAGAACGCGCCGGCCGTCATCCTCGGCCCCGGGATGGACATGATCAAGGAGGACTACATCTGGGCGGCCGAGCGGTACTACACCTCCCGCGGGATCGTCGCGCTGTCCGTCGAGGGACCGGGCCAGGGCGAGAGCCGCGCCGGCGGACTCACCGTCGACCTGTCCAACTACGAGCGGGCGATCGGCCGTTACCTCGACCACCTGGTCGGGCTGCCGGAGGTCGACGCGGACCGGATCGGCATGTTCGGCATCTCGATGAGCGGCTACTGGGGCTCCCGCGCGGCCGCCACCGACCGGCGCCTGGCCGCGCTGGCCGCGTTCGAGGCCGTCACCGGCGACTTCGCGACCATCTTCGAGCGTGCCCAGCCGACCTTCAAGAACAACTACATGTACATGGCCGGGTACACCGACGAGGCGGCCTTCGACCGCGACCTCGCCGACCGGATGCCGCTCGGCGACCTGGTGGCCGACATCGCCTGCCCGGTGCTGTACGGCATCGGCGAGTTCGACGAGCTGACCGACCTCGGCCAGGCGCTGGAGAGCTTCGAGCGGATCCGGGCGCCGAAGGAACTGCGGGTCTACGAGGACGAGTTCCACCCGCTCGGCGGCGTGGCGGCCGAGGCCTTCCGGTTCGGCGCCGAGTGGCTGGAGCGCGCCCTGAACGGCGAGTTCGCCGAGCCCGGCCGCGACGTGCGCCACTACGTCCACCGCGACGGCCGCACCACCGACGGCAGTGCCGACCCCACCTGGTGGCTCGGCGCGGCTCCGACCCGCCTGGTGGAGGTCCGGGAGAACACGCGGGGCTGAAGGCGGCGCGGAACCGCGTCGGGTACTGCTCGTCGGGACGCCCGTCCGCCGCGTGCCCGTCCGCCGCGGTGCCTGTCCGCCGCGGTGCCCGTCCGCGCGCGCCGGCGGACGGGCATCGCGTTCGCGGACCCGGCAGGTCAGGCCCGGACGGCGGTGACGACGTGGTAGTCGAGGAGGCCGTCGCGCCAGGAGGGGAGGAAGTTGCGGGTCCAGTGGCCGGGCGGGACGGCGTCGACCAGGTAGCGGTCGAGGCCGGGCCACACGTCGGCGCCGATGGACTCGGTGGTGACCTCGGCGAACCCGGCCGCGGTGAGGTCCTCGGTGAAGGGGCCGAGGGGGTGGGGGACGTCGAGGCCGTCGGCGAAGCTGGCGAGGAGGATCTTCAGGCGTTCGGCGACCTCGGGGCCCTCGGCGGCGAAGAAGGTGGTGACGGCGAGTCGGCCGCCGGGGCGCAGCACACGGGCGGATTCCCGGGCGAAGCCGGTGAGTTCGCGGAAGTGCTGGGCGGCTTCGACGGAGTAGAGGCCGTCCAGGGAGGCGTCGGCGAAGGGGAGCCGGTCGGCGGTGCCGATGGTGTAGGCGAGGCGGTCGGGGTAGGTGGCCAGGGCCTTGGCGTTGACGGCTCGGGCGCGTTCGACCTGGTCGGGGTGGATGTCGATCCCGGTGACGGCGGCGAACCGGAATTCGCGCAGGGCCAGGGCGGCGCCGAGGCCGCGGCCGCTGCCGACCTCGGCCAGCCGCAGGTGCTCGCGTGGTTCGGGGAAGCTCCGCAGCACCCGCCGGTAGAGCTGCTCCTGGCTGTGCACGCGGTCGTCGGAGGTGGGCGCGGTCAGGTCGATGCCCTGCCAGTCACCGAAGTTGATGAAACCGCCGGCGAAGCTGGCTGCTTTCGACAGATCGCCGGCGCCGTAGGTCTGGCGTACGGTCGGGGGGATGCGGTTGTGGTCCATGGGCCGCTGGGTCTCCTGCTCGGTGGGCGCCCGGCCGTCGGGCGCGCCGAGGTACGTACCCAAACCGGTGGTGGTCCGAACACGTTACGTGATGGGCCGGTGTGCCCGGTGGGAAAGGAGCGCGGCGGTGGTCCGAGGGGGCTCGGACCACCGCCGCGCGACCGGGGGCGGCTACCGGGCGGGCCGGTCGCCGGGGCGTTTGCCGGGCGGGTGACGGCGATCGGGGAACGCTTGGTCGGCCCCGGGCCGGGTCATTCCTGTGCCGCTGCCGTGGCGGGGCGGCCGGCGAGCGGGACCTCGCAGGAGTCGGAGAAGCCCTGGGAGGAGACGCCGTTGGCGATGTTGTTCCGGGCAGCCATGTTGACGAAGGCGACGTAGGCGGTGAGTTCGACCATCGCCGCCGCGCCCAGGGCGTCGAGCAGACCCCCGTACTGCTCGTCGGTGACGGTCGGCGGAGTCACGGACATGGCCTCGGCGTAGTCCATCACCTCCCGCTCCAGCGGGTCGAACACCTCGGAGGCCCGCCAGTTCGGCACCTGGGCGGCCTTGGTCAGGTCCAGGCCCTTGTTCTGTGCCTGGAAGTAGTTGATGTCCAGGCACCAGCTGCAGCCGACCAGCGAGGCCACGGCCATGTGGGCGAAGGACTTCAGGCTCTCGTCGAGCGCGTCCCACCCGGCGATCCTGCCCGCGAACTCGGTGTTCGCGGTGGCGACCCCGGGGTTGTGCCAGATCACCTCGGTGGGCTCGAAGACGGCGCCGAACGCCGTGATCATGTTCTCGCTGAGCCCGGCGGGCAGCGGGGCCTTCGGCAGGCGGAGCGCCATGGTGTCCTCCTCGTGCGGTGGTTCGGTCGGGCATGAAGACACCGGAGGGCGGGCGGATGTGACAGCCGGGAGAAAATTCGCCGCCGGGCGGGGCGGTCCGTTCGCTACAGTCCGCGAGGATCCCGAGTCCCTGACGGGATCCGGACGACACGTGAGGAGAGCGACACCGTGAACGCCCCCGACGAACGCCCCGCACCGCCGCTGACCGGCGGCGAGCGCGAGATGCTGCGCGGCTTCCTGGACTTCCACCGGGCGACGCTCGCCATGAAGTGCGAGGGCCTGGACGACGAACAGCTGCGCCTGCGGTCCAGCCCGCCGTCCACGCTCACCCTGCTCGGGCTGGTCCGGCACATGGCGGAGGTGGAGCGCACCTGGTTCCGCCGGGTCATCAACGGCGAGGACCTCCCGCTGGTCTGGTCCGCGGACGGCGACTACCAGGCCGCGTACGACGCGACCGGCGCCACCCGCGCGGAGGCCTTCGCCGCCTGGCGGACCGAGGTCGAGCACGCCCGCCGCATCGAGCTCGCCGCCGAGACCCTCGACGTCACCGGGTACCAGGCCCGGTGGGACGCCGAGGTGTCCCTGCGGCTGGTGATGCTGCACCTGATCCACGAGTACGCCCGGCACAACGGGCACGCCGACTTCCTCCGCGAGGCGATCGACGGGGTGGTGGGGGCGTAGGCCCTGTCCGTGGGGCCCGGCCGGGCCGCTGCGGAGCCGGGCGGCCGTGCTGCTACCAGCCGAGGAGGTGGGTGCGGCGGGTCAGGGCGGCGAGGACGGACTTGGCGGTGGTCTCGTGGGTGAGGTCGCGGGTGTCGAGGACGTGCCGGTCGTCGACCGGGACCGGGCCGGGGCGGAGGACGACGTAGTGGAGGGCGGTACCGGTGGTGCGGCTCTCCCGGCGAAAGGTGTCCAGCCCGGCCGGGACGTCCGGGCTCTCCACGACGACCTGGTAGCCGCGGGTGGCGTACGCGAAGGCGGCCTGTGCGGCGGCGGCCAGGGCGGTGGCGTTCTGGCGCCCGGCCTCCGGCAGGTGGGGCTGGAGCCGGCCGCTGCGGATGACCCGCAGGAAGTCGTCCGTCCGCAGGTGGACGCTGGGGTGCAGCTCCCGGGCGAGCAGCTCCGCGACCGGGCTGTTCCCGGCCCCGGACGGGTCGACAAGGACGAGGACGCCCCCGGCGCCCCGGCCGCCCCCGAGCTCCGGCCCACCTACGGTCGTACGGTTCACAGCTGCGGATCCCTTCGCGGGCCGGGGACGGTCGGGTAGCCGGGGCGAGGCGGTCGGAGTGCGAAGGGGCTGGTCGGCCCTGGTCCGGACAGCCGATCGCCTCGTCCCTACGACTGATGCGTTTCGGGGATCAACCTAGTCCAAACGGGTGCCCCGAGTCGTCCCCCACCCGGTGGGTGGGTGGGGCGCCGCGGCCTGCCGGTGACCGCCCGGTAAGCGTTCGGTGACCGGCCGGTGGCCGCTTCCGCCGTTCCCGGGAGTCGCCTACCGCTCCTGGGCGCGCAGCACGACCGGGTTGGTCAGTGCCGCCATCGGGCCCCAGGGCAGGTCCGGGCCCATCGCGTTGCCCCTGCCCGGGGTGCCGTCCGGCTTCGGGTGGCGGACCTCGGCCCGGACGTACGCGGCGAGCGCGGCGGTCGTGCGCCACACCACGGTGCCCGAGCCGCCGGCGGGCAGCGACTCCTGGTGCATCTGCCCCTCGTCGGTGATCAGCCGGACCGTCCCGCCGGGCACCCCGGAGACGGTGAGTTCGACGTCCAGCGGCGCGTCGGCCGGGACGGTCAGCTCCTCGCCGATGCCCGCCCGGCGGCCGTGCCCGGTGACGGTGAACTCCAGCTGGACGGACCGGGATTCGGCGAGCCAGCTGCGCCCGTCGCGCAGCCCGTCCAGGACCGCGTCGCGGGTGAGGTCCTCGGCCAGTACCACGGTGTGCGGGGAGCCGATCACCTGGGGCTCGCTGTGCGCGTCGCTGTTGCCCATGGCGGGCAGCCAGGAGCGGCCCTCGCGCAGGGCGACGGCGAGCCGGCCGTCCCAGGTATCCACCGCGGACTCGTCGTCGTACGTCCAGGGGCCGTTCCACACCTCGACGGCGTCCGCCTGGTCGTAGCCGAACTTCCACTGGCAGGCGACGTACGGGCAGTACGGGTGGGCGGGCACCACCAGGCCGCCGGAGCGGTGGACCTGGCGGACGAAGCGCGGGAACTCCTCGTCGCGCGAGCGGTAGCGCCAGTCGACGAACTGGCCGCCCTCCAGGCCGAGGGCGAGCCAGTGGCCGTTGCGGGTGGTGATCTCCTCGCCCGGGAGGATCAGCAGGTCCGGGCCGGCCAGCGGGCCCCAGGCGGCGTGCGAGGAGCTGGTGTTGTGGTCGGTGGAGACGATGAAGTCCAGGCCGGCCGCGCGGGCCCCGGCCGCGACCTCCTCGGGGAGGCGCCGTCCGTCGGAGTGGACGGTGTGCAGGTGGCAGTCGCCCCGGTACCAGGCGCGGCCGCGGCCGCGGGCCCGTTCCGCCGGGTAGTGCGGGGTGAACTGTGGTCCGGGCGCGCCGAATCGGAGCGTGACCTGGACGCGGTAGTCCAGGCCCTGCGGGGCGACCTGGTACGGGCCCAGCACGACGTGCCAGGTGCCGGGATCGACCGGGCCGGGGAGGTAGCCGGGGGTGGCGGCGGAGCGGGAGAGGCTGAACTCGGTGCGGAAGCCGCCGGACCAGCCGCGGAAGCCGGGGCCGCCGAGGTCGGTGCCGCGCTCGTCGAAGATGCCGATGTCACAGGAGTTGCCCGGGGTGCCGGCCGGGACCGGGGGCTTGTCGTAGCTGTAGGAGACGGCTATCTCCCGCACGCCCTCGGGGACTTCGACCGGGAGGTGGACGAAGTCGGGGGAGCCGGTGGGGAGGTGGCCGGTGAGGGTGAGGGTGCGGTCGGGGGCCGCGGTGGGGGACGCGTCGGGGGCCGCCGCGGCTTCGCCGGTGGTGGCGGCGAGGCCGAGGGCGGTGGCGGCGCCGGTGGCCAGGCCGGTGCGGAGCAGGTCACGGCGGGCGGGGTGCGGCGGTCGGTCGGTCGGGCCGGGCCGGGCGGGTTGTCCGGGCTGGGGCGTGCCGGGCTGGGCCGGTCGTCCGGGCCGGGGCGTGCTGGGTTCGGTCGGCATCGGGGCCTCCGGATCGGGGCGGGCGGTCGCTCGCGTGCCTACCCGGGCGGGTGAACCGGGGGTGAGTGGGGGCCCACGGCGGCGGGGCGGGTCGGTGAAGAGGGGCCGGGTGCGGGGCGGTGGGCGAGTTGCGAGGAGTGACGAATGGTCGGTTCATAGTCATGTAATCAGTTGATTCGAGTGCAGATGAATCGGAGGCGGGCGTGGCGGTGAGTCGGCGGGCACTGCTCGTGGTAATGGCCGGTGGCGTGCTGACGGGGTGCGGGACCCGGGCGGCGTCGACGTCGCTCGCCGGGGCGGCCTCGTCCTCGGTCCCCGCCGCGGGGACGGCGACGGGGACGGCGGCGGCCACCACGTCGGGCATATCCGGGGCGGTCGACGCCGTGCCCACGGACCCCGCGACCGCCGCACCGACGGCCGAGCCCACCCCCGCGGCCACACCGGTCCAGGCGAAGGAGCCGACCCGGGCCGACGTGGTGGAGCGGTACGGAGCCGTCGCCCCGACGGACTGGGGGCTGGAGGTCGCCGGAGTGATCACCGAGCTGCCCGACGGCGAGCGCGCGACGGCACTCACCTTCGACGCCTGCGGCGGGCCCGGCGGCAACGGCTACGACGCCGACCTGATCGACTTCCTGCGGGCCCACGCCGTCCCGGCCACGCTCTTCCTGAACGCCCGCTGGATCGACGCCAACCCGGACGAGTTCGAGCAGCTCGCCGGCGACCCGCTGTTCGAGATCGGCAACCACGGCACCGTCCACCGCCCGCTCTCGGTCACCGGCCGCTCCGCCTACGGCATCGCCGGCACGGGTGACGTCGGCGAGGTCTACGACGAGGTGGCGGCCAACGCGCGGAAGCTCACCGGGCTGCTCGGGCATCCGCCCCGGTTCTTCCGCTCCGGCACCGCGCACTACGACGACGTCGCAACCCGGGTGGTCGCCGACCTGGGCCAGCGGGTGGCCGGCTTCACCGTGAACGGGGACGGCGGTGCGACGCTCAACGCCTCCCAGGTGCGGCAGGAGGTCGGGTCGGCCCCGTCGGGCGCGATCGTGATCGGCCACATGAACCACCCGGGCGGCGGCACCGCCCCGGGGGTGGCGGCGGCGGTGCCGGGGATGCTGGCGGCGGGGCGGCGGTTCGTCCGGCTCTCGGACGTGCTGTAGCCCGGGCTCCCGGAGATCGTGGCGTGGACCGGGCCCGGACGCCGCGACGCGGACCGGGGGCGGAGGCCGCGACGCGGACCGGGGGCGGGGGCCTCCGGCGGCGCTACGCGAGCCGGAGGCCCCCCGGGTGCTCGTCCTCGATGATCCGGACCAGCCAGTCGAAGACCGTCGGGCCCTTCCCGGCGCGGGCGGCGGCCAGGTCGGCGGCGACGTGCTCGCGGTTGGTGGGGTGGCAGCGGCCCAGCCGCAGCTCCAGCTGGCGGACCGTCTCCGGGTAGCCGAGCCCGCGCCGGGAGGCCTGGTGGTCACGCCACTCGATGACCCAGTCCCCGTCGTCGGGCGTGCCGTAGCCGCCGCGCAGGCAGTCGGCGAAGGCGTCGAGGTTGCGGCCGAAGTAGCCGTCGACGCCGATCTCCTGCCCGACGGCGTCCCAGAAGTCCTCCAGGGTGCCGATCCTGCCGCCGTCGATCACATAGGTCACCGTCACGGGGACGAGGATATGCCTCCCCCACCCGGGCGGGGGAGGCGGTGCAGGCGGCGGGTGGGCGGCCGGAGTTCACGGCCGGAGTCCGCGCCGGGGTGTCGGCGGACGGGCCTCACGGCTCCACGGCGATGGCGGTCGCGAGCAGCCCGTCCCGGACGGCCCAGCGGCCGTCGAAGCCGTCGAGCCGACGCCCGCCGACCACCGGGCCGGGAACCAGCAGCCGGGCGGTGAAGGTGCCGTCGGAGGACAGGTCCAGTTCGGCCTCGCTGAACTCCAGGAAGAGCCCGGTCAGCGGGAACCACGCCTTGTACACCGACTCCTTGGCGCTGAACAGCAGGCGGTCCCACGGGACGTCCGGGCGCGTGGCGGCCAGGTCGGCGAGCCGCTTCTGCTCGATGGGCAGCGCGACGACGTCCAGGACACCCTCAGGCAGCGCCAGCGCGGGCTCGGCGTCGATGCCGACGGAGGCGAGGGCGCCGGCCCGGGCCACGGCGGCCGCGCGGAAGCCGTCGCAGTGGGTGAGGCTGCCGACCACGCCGTCCGGCCAGCTCGGCGCGCCGCGCAGGCCAGGGACGAGCGGGCGGTAGGGGACGCCGAGCCGGGCGAGGGCGGCGCGGGCGCAGTGCCGGACGGTGGTGAACTCGCGGCGCCGCTTGTCGACGGCCCGGGCGAGGACGGCCTCCTCCGCCGGCTCCAGCCGGGCCTGCGGGGGGTCGTCGTACGCCACCTCGGTCGCCACGATGTCCGGCAGCAGGTCCCCGATCACCCGTTCCCCCTTCGGTCGGTCGCGCGGAGTCGTCGCCGCGCGGGACGAGGGTAACCCGGTGGGGCGATCCCGGTGGGCGGAACGGGGACTGCGGCCACCGTCCGTCGCGTGCTGCTCGACGGCGGTCCGGACCGGCGGACGGTCAGGACGCGAGCGCGCCGGGACAACAGCGGCGCGGGCGACGGCGGGGACGGGGCGGGCAACGGGGGAGTCCGGGTGCCGGCAGGGCGGCGGCCCGTGCCGGCGACGTTCGGTGACGGACCCGGGTCACTGTCCGAGGAGGCGGGCGAAGTCGAGCCCGAGGCTGCCGAGGACGGGCAGCGCGCCGAGGTCGGTCACGCCGCCGACCGGGATGCTGTAGCCCTGGTTCACCGCGCGGGGCGCGGAGTCGGCGTTCGCGGGAGCGGCGGCGGCCGGGACGAGGGCGCCGCCGAGGAGCAGGGCGGCGAGAGCGGTGCGCATGTGACGGGACCTCCGGGGCCGGGTCGGTGCGGGACAGGCAGGTGGGTGACGGCCTGTCAACACCCTCCGTGGTGGCGCGGTCACGCATCTTCGCCCCTTCGGCGGCATTCGTAAAGCTCCTTGCCTTGTGTTCATGCCAACATCATGGAGGTCTGGACCATATCGAGGACGAGCGCATACGTTCCCTTCACGAGATGACCGCCGGAGTCGCCGAACCGCCGTGCTGACGCGGTGACTTGTGTCTGTCATGTTCATGTCCAGCAAGCTCCGCCAGCACTGCAACCGGAGGGAACGAACCATGCGCGCCATCGGCAAGAACCTCAGGATCCTCGCGGGCGCCCCGCTCGCCGCAGCCGCTCTCATCGCCTTCACGGCCGGCACCGCCAGCGCCGCGATCCCGATCAACAAGCCCATGACCGGCAAGGCCACCTACTACAACGACTCGGGCTTCGGCGCCTGCGGCACCCAGATCAACGCCTCGTCGCAGATGCTGGTCGCCGTCTCGCACACCTGGTGGACCACCGCGAACCCGAACAACGACCCCGTCTGCAAGGGCATTTCGGTCAAGGTCACCTACCAGGGCAAGACCATCACCGTCCCCGTCAAGGACCAGTGTCCTTCCTGCGACTCCACCCACATCGACCTCAGCCAGCCGGCCTTCGCCAGGCTCGCCCCGCTGGGCAAGGGCGTCATCACCGGCCTCACCTGGCAGTTCGTCAAGGCCGGCCTGAAGGGCGAGACCGTCGAGCTCTCTGCCCCGATCGCCGGGTCCACCCTCGGCTGACACCGACGGACGTGACACGGCCGTGCCCGCCCCGGGAGCGCACGAGGGGCGGGCACGGCCGCTTCCACGAGGAGTACGGGGAGCCGGTGCTGACGGAGGCTCCGGTCGGAATCCGGTCGCAGCGTTGCAGTCCGGTGACACGGAACGCGTCATTCCGTCGACTGCCCCGACTAGTTTCGATCGTGCACGCCGCTCCGTCACCCACCGGTCTCCACGGGGGAGACGGACCGGGCGGCGTCCGCGTCCTCACCCGCACCCAGTTCAGGAGAACCGGCATGTCCCTCAAGACGACCCGCCGCGCGACCACGGCCCGCACGTTCGCCGGCACCGTCCTGACCGTCGCGTTGCTGGTACCCGCCGCCACCGCCTGCAGCAGCACGTCCGGCGCGTCGAACGCGGCCTCCCCCGCCGCCACGGCCGCCACGGCCGGAACCCCCGGCACCAGCGCCCCGGCCGCCCCCTCCTCACCGGCCGCCACGGCCCCGGCATCCGGCGCACCCACCACCCCGGCCGCCCCGCCGGCCAAGCCCGGCAACGGCACCACGGCCGCCAAGCCCGGCACCGGCGCCACCACCACCCCGGCCCCGCCGGGCAAGCCGGCGCCCGGCGCCCGCACCCAGACCCTCCCCGACGGCAGCACCGCCGAGATCCGGGAAGTCGCCCCCCAGCACTTCGTCGCCAAGATCGTCAACAACGGTGACGTCCTCGCCACCCTGGACGCCAAGGACACCGACGCCGGACTCGACGCCAACGACATGTTCATCGTGCTCTCGCTGGACGGCACGGTCCACGCCTGGATGGGCGGCGGACACCAGGGCCCCGGCACCTTCAAGGTCGCGGGCGACTGGACGGTCAAGGTCACCAAGAGCGGCGAACTCAAGTACCGCGCCGACATCCTCGGCCTCGACAACGCGGTGAACGGCACGCTGGAGACGAACGGGCACGACGTCGGCGTTTCCGCCAACGGCGTCTACATCGTGCTCTCGACCGGCGGCCGGATCAGCGCCCACGCGTGAGCCCTTCCCCAGCCGACGCGTGAGCCCTTTCTCCGGCCGACGCGTGAGTTCTTCCCCGCGCCCGCTGGGCCCTTCCCCGGCGCCCGCTGACGGCGGACCAGGAGTCCCCGTCGTGGCCCCATCCACCCGTGGGCGGGGGTCGGTGCGGCCGCGCCGGATCAGAACCAGTGCAGGCAGTGCGGGGGACGCTCGGCACCGAAGAGGGCGTCGGCGAGCGCCGCGGCGCCCGGCCGGTGCGCCAGCACGTGGCCGGCGCGCACCAGCGTGCTCGGAGCCGTCCCGCCCAGGTACACCGAGCCCAAGTCCCGTACGTCCAACGACAGATCGGGCTCCCGGTCCGTCGTGACGCAGTCGGCCTCGCCGCCCCGCACGGTCAGCAGGTAGCGGCCCCGCTCGCCGAGGAACGGGTCGTCGACGTCGAGCACGAGCTCACCGTCGACGGACCAGCCGCGCGCGGTCAGCGCCCGCGGAACGTCCAGGATCCGCACCCAGAGCCAGTCGGTGCTCTTGCTCAGCTGACCGGCGTTGAAGTCCACCAGCTGCCAGCGCAGCGGATGTTCCGTCGGGAGGTGCTTGAACACGACCTCCGACACCAGATCGTGGCCGAGCAGGAACCCGGCGAGGGCCGTGAACACGGCGTCGTCGACGGCGACGGTCTCGTCCACCATCAAGATGTCCGGCTCGTCCAGCCAGTAGCTGGCGTACCCGTCCGGGACACCGTCCGCGTCCCGGTGCACGGCGACGTACCGCGGCGCCGGAGCGACCGGCGGCTGCCCCGCACCCGAAGCCCACCAGCGGTGCGGCCGCGACAACGCACCCGGCTGCACCCGGCGGTAGCGGTCGTAGACCTCCTCCAGGAGCTCACCGCACTCGGCCCGCCGCAGCACCTCGACCGAACCCGCCGCGAACGCCTCCGCCGCACCCCGCGCCCGGGGGACGGCCAGCGCCGCCCGGTGGCGCGGCACCGTCAGCCGCCGCGTGTACGTCGCCGGCCCGTAGCCGAACCGGCCGTAGATCGAGGCCTCCGACGCCAGCAGCACGGAGAGGAACTCCCCCCGCTCCCGCACCTCCGCGAGCTGATGCCGCATCATCGCCGTCAGCACACCCCGGCGCCGGTGCGTCGGCAGGACACCCACCGCCGTGACCCCGGCGACCGGGACGGCGGCCCCGCCGGGCAGGGTGAGTTCGAAGGAGTACGCGCCGGCGGTGCCCACGGGCTTCCCCTCCGGCGAGACGGCCAGCAGGGCGCGGTCCATCTCGAACGCCGACCAGAACACCCCGCTGCCGTCCTCGGCCGGAGTCTCCGGGAAGCGCGCGAACGCGGCGTGGATCGTGTCGACGAAGACCTTGAGGTCCTGGTCGGTCGTGGAACGGATCTGCATTGCTGCCGCTGCCTCCTTGGCCACACCGCCCCCTGCGGTGCCCCGGCACAGTGCACCGTCGTCACGGTCCGGGGTCAAACGAATTACCGCCGGGGCGGCCGGGCTCGTCACTGCCGCGGAGGCCCGGACGCCCGGGCGCAGCCGTCCCCGCTGCGGGACGGCCCGATGTCGTCCTACCGTGAAGGTGTCCCACGCCCGAGCCCGGCGGCGGCCCCGCCCCGCCGGGGCGGCACACCCACGGGAGCGAGGTGCGATGCGCCGATCGCGAGGGCGGGCGGAGCAGCCGCGCCGCACGCGCCCCGACGCCACGGTCGTCCACCGCGCCGTCCGGGTCACCCTGGCCGCGTGCGCCGGGTTCTACACCTTCCGCTACGGCCTGCACCGCCCGGTGTCGGCCACCTACGCGCTGTTCGCGGCCGTCGCCCTCGGCGCCCTCGCCCGGGTCGAGGGCGCCGCCCGCGCCCGGGCCCGGACGATCCTGTGGACACTGCCGGTCGCCTGGGGCCTCGTCTGCCTCGGCACCGTTCTCGCCGTGCGCGACTGGGCGGCGGCCCTCGGCATGGTCGGCGTCGGCTTCGCGGTGTCCTACGGCACCGTCGGCGGCCCCCGGCTGATGGGCCTGGCCACCGGGCTGCAACTGCTCTACATCCTCCCGTGCTTCCCGCCCTACAGCCCCGACACCCTCCCGCAGCGCCTGCTCGGCGTCACCGCCGGCCTGCTGCTGCTCGCCGCCGCGGAACTGCTGCTGTGGCCCGAGCCCGCGCCGCCGGACTACCGGAGCAGACTGTCCCGCGCCGCCGCGGCCCTGGCCGACCTGGCGGACCTCGCCGCCGACGCCTGCGCCGGCCGCGCCGCCGCCGCCGGGGCCGTCACCGAAGCCGCCGACCGGTGCCGCACACACCTCGACGCGCTCCGCTTCAGCCGCGTCCCCCTGATGGAACGGCCCGCCTCGGCCGGCGCCGTCGACCGGGCCCTCACCCACTGCGCGGTCGCCCTGCGCTACACCGGCCCGCAGGTGCACCGCGTCCTGCTGCTCGCCCGGGCCAGGCCCCACCCCGCCGCGGCACGGCTCACCGCCGCCACCGCACGGGCCCTGCGCGCGGCCGCCGCCGGGGTGCTCCGCACCGGGCCCGTCCCCGAGACCGGGCAGGTCGACCGGGAACTCACGGTCTTCGACACCGGCCGCGCCGCGGACTGGTCGGCCGACGGGGTCGCCCACGGGGCCGACAGCTCGGAGCCCGAGGGCCGGGAACCCGAGGGCCTCGTCCACCGCGCTCGCCCGGTGCTCGGCACCGCCGCCCTGGACGCCGCCGAAGGCGCCCGCTTCGCCGTCCGCGCCGCCAGGGTCAGCCGCCACGCCGCCCTGCCACCCGACGAGACACCCGCCGACCAACGGCCCGGACCGTTCTGGTACGCCTACGACCCTGCCCCGCTGCTGTGGTGGCGCCGGTTCCGGGCCAACCTCACACCCCACTCGGTCGCTTTCCAGAACGCGCTGCGCACCGCGCTCGCCCTCGGCGCGGCCCGGCTGATCGCCGGCACCCTCGACCTCTCGCACGGCTTCTGGGTCCTGCTCGCCACCCTCACCCTGATGCGCACCAGCGCCGCCGACACCCGGATGACGCTGCGCCCCGCGCTCATCGGCACGACCGTCGGCGCCGCCACCACCGCCGCCCTGCTGCTGGGAGTGGGCGAACGCCCGCTGGTCTACGCCCTCGCGCTGCCGCCGATGATGCTGATCGCCTTCAGCGCCGGACCGGCGTTCGGTCCGGCCTGGGGCCAGGGACTGTTCACCGTCGTGGTCGCCCTCGTCTTCACCCAACTGGCACCCGCCGGCTGGCGGCTCGCCGAAGCGCGACTGGTCAACGTGGCCGCCGGCGCGACGATCGGCATCCTGGCAGGCCTCTGCGCCTGGCCGCGCGGCGGCGGCCAGGACCTGCGGCGCCGCGCCGCCGGAATGCTGGACGACAGCGCCGAGGCCCTTCGGGAGACGGTCGTCGTGGTGACCGGCAGCGGCCCGGCCGCCGACGCCCTGCACCGGGCCCGCCGCTCCGCCCTGCTCACCGAAGCGATGTACGCCCAGTACCGCAGCGAACGGCACGACCCGGCCGAGGACGGGCCCAACTGGCAGGCGGCCCTCCTCACCGGACAACACACCGTCCGCGGCGCCGAACTGCTCCTGGCCCGCGTCCCGCCCGGCACCGCGGCGACCCACCCGGACGACGCGAAGGCGCTGCTGCGCCACGCCGACGACGTCACGGCCGCCTTCCGCCGCCAGGCGACGGCCCTCCGCGCCCGCGAACCGGCAGGCACCGCGCACCCCGCCCTCACCCGGGCCCGCGCGGCACTGACCGCCGAACTCGACCGCGCGGCCGATCCCCGGGGCGACCGACGGATCCCGCTGCACGCGGTCGACGTCGCGGTCTGGCTCACCGGGTTGCTCGACGACCTCCAGCAGATCCACGACGACCGGCCGCCCCCGCCCGGCTGACCGCGCTCACAGTCGGCCGGGCCGGGAGACGTCGTTCAGACCTGGCGTTCGATGGCCTCGAAGATGGAACTGCCGTGGCTCCACGCCGTCCTGCAGACACCGCATGCGCCCGTCGGCGAGCGCGAGTCGAGTCCGATCCTACGGCCACGGAGAGTCCGGTGACTTCAACTCGGAGTCACCGGATCGGAGTTCTCGGAGCGGGTCGGCAGCGGGTTGGGTCGGTGCGAACCGTGCGGTCTTGAGCCTCCAGGCCGGCGGCATCACTGAGGAGTGGTCCGTGGTGGTGGCGGGGGAGGACGAGGAGGGGCATCGGGGGCTGGCGTTGGTCCACGAGCTGACGAAGGGGCGTTGGGGTGCGGCGGTGGAGGCGTTTGGGAAGGTGGTGCATGCCGATCTCGTGGTGGGGCGGCGGGGATGAGAGGGAGTGTCAGGGATGGCGGAGAAGCCGGTGCTGTACGTCGTGGTGTGTGCGGCGGGGGTGGCGGGTGGGGTGGGGGAGTTGATCGCGGCGGCTCAGGCCGGTGGGTGGGACGTGGGGGTGGTCGCGACCCCCACCGCGATGGGGTTCATCGACGCCGACGCGGTCGTGGCGCAGACGGGGTATCCGATCCGTTCCGCCTGGCGCAAGCCGGGGGATCCGCGGCCGCTGCCGGATCCGGACGCGATCGTGGTGTCGCTGGCCACCTTCAACACGATCAACAAGTGGGTCCTGGGCATCTCGGACACGCTCGCGCTCGGCATTCTCTGCGAGTCGTTCGGCTGGGGCGTTCCGGTAGCCGTTCAGCCGTGTCTGAGCGCCGCGCAGGCGGCTCACCCCGCGTACGAGGAGAGCCTGGGGAAGCTGCGGCGGATGGGGGTGCGGGTGGCGGACTTCGTGCCGGGCGCCTACGACTGGACGCGGGCCCTGGAGCTGTTGCGGGCTGACAGGGTGGCTGGCCCGGCGCGGTGATCCTGGCAGTGTGAGGGGTGGTTGGCGTAGGCCGGGCCGAGGTAGCGTCCGGGCAGGTCAGCGAGGGTGTGGGAGGTTTCCGGTGGCGGCGGTCAACGGCGGGGTGTCGTTCTGGTACGCGGCGGACGGTGTGCCGGAGCCCGGCCCCGGGCTGCCGGGGGACCGGGATGTCGACGTGTGCGTCGTCGGTGGCGGGTACACCGGCCTCTGGTCGGCCTACTACCTGAAGAAGGCGGACCCGTCCCTGCGGATCGCCCTGCTGGAGCAGCGGTTCTGCGGCTACGGCGCCTCCGGGCGCAACGGCGGCTGGCTGTACAACGGTTTCGCGGGGCGCGGCGCGTTCGCGAAGCGGTACGGGCAGCAGCGGGCGGCGGCGATGCAGCGGGTGATGGACGACGCCGTCGGGGAGGTGGTCGAGGTGGCTGCGGCGGAGGGCATCGAGGCGGACATCGTCCACGGCGGTGTGCTCGAAGTCGCGCGCAGTGAGCCGCAGTTGGAGCGCCTGAGGGCCTTCGTCGAGGGTGAGCGCGGCTACGGGGAGGGCCGCGTGGAGCTGCTGAGCGCCAAGGAGGCCGGCGGGCGGGTCGATGTCGCCGGTGCCCTCGGCGGTTCGTGGTCCCCGTTCGGCGCGCGCATCCAGCCGGCGAAGCTCGTGCGCGGTCTGGCGCGGGTGGTGCGGGACCTCGGGGTGGAGGTGTACGAGGGGTCGGCGGTGACCGCGATCCTGCCCGGGAGTGCCTACCGGAAGCCGCGGGCCGTCACCGGGTCGGGCACCGTCACCGCGGATCACGTGCTGCGCGCCACCGAGGGCTTCACGGCGGGGCTGCGCGGGGAGCGGCGTACCTGGCTGCCGATGAACTCGGCGATGGTCGCGACGGAGCCGCTGCCCGCCGACTTCTGGGCGGAGACGGGCTGGCAGGGCCGGGAGGTGCTGGGTGACTTCGCGCACGCCTACATGTACGCGCAGCGCACCGCCGACGACCGGATCGCGCTCGGCGGTCGCGGTGTCCCGTACCGGTTCGGCTCGCGGACGGACTCGGACGGTTCCACCCAGGTGGACACGGTGCGCCGGCTCCGCGCGATCCTGAACCGCTTCTTCCCGGCCGCCGCGCAAGCCCGGATCGACCACGCCTGGGCGGGTGTGCTCGGCGTGCCCCGGGACTGGTGCGCCACGGTGGAGCTGGACCGGGTGACCGGGCTCGGCTGGGCGGGCGGGTACGTGGGCAGCGGGGTGACGACGACCAACCTGGCCGGGCGGACCCTGCGCGACCTGGTGCTGGGCCGGGACACCGAGCTCACCGGGCTGCCCTGGGTGGGGCACACGGTGCGGCGCTGGGAGCCGGAGCCGCTGCGCTGGCTGGGCGTGCATGCGATGTACGCCGCCTACCACGCCGCCGACCGGCAGGAGGCGGGCGGGCAGGTGACGACCTCGCCGATCGCCCGGGTCGCGGACCTGGTGTCCGGCCGGTAGCCGCCGGAGGCCCGGTCAGCCGCCGGGGCCCGGTCGCGAGCCGTCGCGGCCCGGGCCGGTGGCTGCTGGGGCCTGCCCGGTGGCCGCCCGGCTGACGGCCGTTCGGACGTACCGTCCAGCGGATCCGGTCCGCTGCGCGGACGGTGGGGGCGTGATGCGGAGAACGCTGTCGGCGCTGTGCCTCGCCCTGCTGGTGTGCGCGCCCGCGGTCCGTGCGCAGGCGCGGTGGCCGGGTGGGCAGGTCGCCGTCGTGGACCAGGAATCCCGCCGGGTGCTGGTGCTGCAGAGTGCCGAGGAGCTGATGGCCTACCGGGGGCCGGACCGGTTGCCGGTGGTCTGGGGCTGGAGTGCGGACCGGGAGCCGGAGTTGGCGGACCTGGCCCCGGCCCGGAGTTGGACGAACCCGGACGAGGTGAAGAGCCGGATCCGGGAGGGCCGCCGCTACCTGCTGACGACGGCCTCGGGTGGGCTGGCCGCCGTGGTGGACACGGCCACCGGCCGGGTCCACTGGGCGGCGGACCTGGGCCCGGCCGTCAATCCTCACAGCATCGAGCTGCTGCCGGACGGCAATGTCGCCGTGGTGGCGAGCGCGGGCGGCTGGGTCCGGCTGTACGCGGCCTCGCAGGGCCGGCGTGCCGCCGCGTTCGCGGAGTTCCCGCTGGCAGGCGCGCACGGTGTGCAGTGGGACGGGCGGAGCAGCCTGCTGCGGGTGCTCGGCGGTTCCGCGCTGATCGCGTTGCGGGTCGGTGGTACAGCGGCCGCACCCACCCTCACGGCTGTCCGGAGCACCCCGCTGCCCGGTCCCGGTGGCCATGACCTGGCGCCCGTGGTCGGCGCTCCCGGGCGGTTCTGGGTGAGCACGTCGGCCGGGCTGTGGAGCTACGACCCCTCGGCCGACCGTTTCGCCCCGGTCCACTTGGCCGCTCCGGCCGCCGAGTGGGACGTGAAGAGCGTCGGTGACGAGCCGGGCCGGACCGGTCGTCTGCTCACCGCGGCCCCCGAGCACACCGGTCCGTGCGACTGGTGTACCTCGGTGATCTCCCTGCACCGGCCGGAGGGGGTCCGCGTGCTGCGCGGGACGCACCTGTACAAGGCGCGGTGGTGGGGCCACTAGCAGATCCGCGGCGCCAGCCAGTTGATCTTGGGCGTCGAGTCGGCGATACCACTCGAATTGCGGACAGCGTTCGGCTGACAGGGCATATTGTGTACCCCGGCAAACTACTCCGATGGAAGTCAGTTTCCCGTCGCGGTCCGAAAACCATCTGCCGACCCCCGTCGGCTGGGATAGCGTCGAAGGCGTCGGGGGGTCGACGCCGATCCGGTGTATTCGAACGCTGGTTACCGGGCCGTAAAGGCCGATTGAGTCCTGGAGAAAAACATGCGGAATTCCCCTTCGGAAAACCTGCCGGAAACGCTTGACGACCTGCAGCTCGCGATGGACTCGCTGGCCGCGTTCCCGTCCCGGAATGCCCCCGGCGGATCCGACGTGACCGAGCGCCTCGCGGCCGTCGCCGAGTTGTGCCGATCGGTCGACACGGTGCTCGACAGCCTGGTCGTCCAGGCGGCTGCGGAGGCCGCCGAGGAGGGGTGGACCGCGGCCCGGATGGCGGCCGAACACTCCGCCTACTACGCCAGGTTGCAGCGTGCGCTGCTCCCCGCCACCGCCGGTGCCGGGCTGACGCAGCAGTGAGCGCGGTGCACCTGGGCGCGCACGTCCTGGCCTGCCCCACCCGGTGGAGCGACGTCGACGAGAACGGGCACATCAACAACGCCCGGCTGGTCGGCTACATCCAGGAGGGGATTTACGACCTTTTCTGCCACCACGCGACCGCCGTCCGGGAATCGCTGTTCCCGTCCGGATTCATTATCGCGCGGCACGAGATCGATTATCTGGAGCAGTTGCACCACCGGCCCGAGCCATTGTCCGTGAGACTCACCGTGGAACGTCTCGGGCGGAGTTCCGCACATGTCGAGGTGAATGTCTGCCGCGACCTGCTCACCTTTATGCGGGCGCGGACCGTGGTGGTCGCGCGGGACCGCGAATCCGGTCGCTCGCGCACCCTGAGCCCGAACGAGCGGCGCTTTCTCGCGGCGTTTATGCCGGACGCGGCGCGCGCCGAGGGCGCCCTGGCCACCGCGACGGCGACGACGCCGGCACAGCGGGTGTCGCCGGGGGCCACGGGCAGCGGGATCCCGTCCGCGCGCCGGCCGCGCCGGCGGTGCCGCGCCTCGGCCGGCTGAGACCGGGCGGACGGGCGGGCCGGGGCTCGGCGCGCGGCGTCAGGTCGGTTCGACCGGCGCCCGGCCGATGCTCACCTCCGGGACGGAGCCCCGGGCCGACGGCGCGATCGACAACGGCGTCGATCCGCCGGGCCGGATTCCCGGCGCCCGGCCGGACCCGATGACAGCGGGCCGGTTCCCGGAGCGCCGGGCCGGGTTACGCTGAGCAGCACGGGCACCGGTACCTCCCACGGTGATCACGGGTTGCGAGTCACCTCCCCCGACCCGAGCGCAGAGCGCCGTCGGTCCTGCCGGATCCCGCCGACCGGAAGGAGGACGCGATGACCATCTCCTGGGAGGACTTTCTCGCCCGCGTCGTGGAACGCGGCGAGTACCGGGGGGAGGCGGAGGCGGACCATGCCACGCGGATCGTGCTCGCCCTGCTCGGCGAGCACCTGGTGGGGTCGGAGCGGATCGAGCTCGCCGGGGCACTGCCTGCGACGTACGCCTCACTGCTGCGCGACGCCGAGCCCGCGGCCGAACCGCTGACCGCCGAGCGCTTCGTCCAGGGCGTGGTCGGGTGGATCGACGGGGCGACCCCCGCGACGGCGCAGTGGGACATCGGGGCGGTGCTCAGCACGATGTCCGACCAGGTTCCCGGCGAGCTGATCGACCGGGTGGTCGAGCAGCTCCCGGACGGCTACGACCTGCTGTTCGGGCATCCCGCGTCGGCTTGAGCGGTGCGGTCCGCGGCTACCGGACGGTTCGGTCCGGCGTTACCGGGTGGTCCGGCCGGCCGGCCGCTGTCGGGAGGTGGGCGGCCGTCCGGTGGTGGCCCGGAACAGCTCCGCGCCCGGGCCGGTCAGTCCGACCGGTCCGGCGCCCGGGCGCAGGTAGGCGGACGCCCCGGCGGGGAGCGCGAGTTCTGCGCCGTCCGAAGCGTGCAGCCGGGCGTGCCCCGAGACGCAGAGAAGGATCTGCGGGGTGGGGAGGTCGATCCGGGCCGGGGTGGCGCCGGGACGCGGCCGGGAGAGCCGGAACTCCGCTGCGGGGGAGGGGAATTCCTCATCGGGGCAGACATCGGGGCAGACATCGGGGCAGACATCGGCGTCGGCCTCAGTGTCGGCCTCGGGGCCGGTGCCCCCGTAGGTACCGGCGCCCGCGATGCCGTCGATCGGGTGCGGCGTGAGCACGTCGGGCAAGCCGGGCCGGAAGGACGTGACCGCGAGCAGGCCGTCGACGTCGACGTGCTTCGGGGTGAGTCCGCAGCGCAGCACGTTGTCCGAGTTGGCCATCAACTCCACCCCCAGGCCCCGCAGATAGGCGTGCGGCACCCCGGCGTCCAGGTACAGCGCCTGCCCAGCGGTGAGCCGGACGTGGTTGAGCAGCAGCGCCGCGATCAGTCCGGGGTCGCCCGGGTACTGGCCGGCGGCGCGGGCGTAGGCGGCACAGGCCTGCGCGTACCGGCCTCCGGCGCCCGCGGCGCGATCCAACGCCCGCTCCACGAGGGACAGTTCGGCCGGAGAGGGGCGGTCGGTGGCGAGCGCGCTCCGCAGCAGCGCCGGCAGGACCTCGGCGGCGGGCCGTGAGCGCAGCGCCGCCGCCCACGGCGCCAGCAGGGGCACGTCGAGCAGTTCCAGCAGCCCGGCCGCGTCGGCGGCCGGGCGGAAGCCGCACAGCGCCTCGAAGTCGCCCAGTGCGCAGATGAGTTCGGGTTTGTGTCCACGGTCCCTGAACACCCGGTCCGGCGCGTCCGGCGGGACTCCCCGAGCGTCCTCCGCCGCGTACCCGGCCTCGGCCTGGGCACGGGTCGGGTGGACCTGCAGGGAGAGCGCCCGGTCGGCGGCCAACACCTTGAACAGGAACGGCAGCTCCGCGCCGAACCGCCGGACGGTGTCCGGACCGAGCAGGCCCGCCGGGTCGGCGTCGATCAGCTCGTCCAGCCGCCGCGGGCCGTCGGGGCCGGGGACGGACGACGGCGCCGACGGGTGTGCGCCCATCCACAGCTCGGCCTGCGGGGTGCCGTCCGGCTCGGTGCCGGTGAGCGCGGGGATGGCGGTGGGCGAGCCCCAGGCGTACCGGCGGACCGGGTTGTGCAGCAGGAGGAAGGGCGGCATGCGGGTGCTCCGGGGTGGCTCAGCGGCAGAGCGCGGCCGCGCCGATCAGCCCGGCGTCGGTGCCGAGTTCGGCGCGGCGCAGATCGAGGCCGCGGATGTAGGAGAGGGCGGCGTAGCGGTCCAGGTGCCGGGCGAGCGGGGCGAACAGCACGTCCCCGGCGGTGGCGACGCCGCCGCCGACGACGACCCGGTCGAGGTCGACCAGGGCGGCCGTGGCGGCGATGCCGGCGGCCAGGGCCTGGGCGGCGCGGTCGAAGGAGGCGAGCGCGACCGGGTCGCCCGCGGCGGCGGAGGCGGCGACGGCGCGGGCCGAGCGGTCCGCGCCGTCGGGCCGCCAGCCGTCGGCGAGCGCGCGGCGGGCGATGGCGGTGCCGCTGGCGAGGCCTTCCAGGCAGCCGCGGGAGCCGCACGGGCAGGGCTCGCCGTCCAGGTCGACGGTGATGTGGCCGAGGTGGCCGGCGTTGCCGCTGGGGCCGGGCCGCACCGCGCCGTCGAGCACCAGCCCGGCGCCGACGCCGGTCGACACCACCAGACAGAGTGCGTCGGTGGCCCCCCGGGCCGCGCCCTGCCAGTGTTCGGCGGCGGCCATCGCGACGCCGTCCCCTGCCAGGCGGACGGGCAGTGCGCGGGCGGCCACGGCCGGGTGCGCGGCGACCTCGGTGATCAGCGGGAAGTCGCGCCAGCCGGGGATGTTGACCGGGCTGACGGTGCCGTCGGCGAGGTCGACCGGGCCGGCGCTGCCGATCCCGACGGCCGTCACGGCGGCCCAGTCGGTCGTGCCGGAGAGCTGGTCCAGCACCTTGTGGACGACGGCGAGCACGGCCGCGCCCGGTTCGGTCGCCGGGGTGAGCAGCTGGAGCCGGTGCCGCAGCCGTCCGGCGCCGTCGACCAGCGCTCCGGCGATCTTGGTGCCGCCGATGTCGAGGGCGGCGAACAGCGGGGTGGAAGGCACGGCGGGCTCCAGGAGGTCTCAGGGGGCGCGGCGCCCCGCCGGTGAGGGTCGGGGCGCCGCACAGCGTAGAGCAGCCGTCCGGCGCGGACGGGGAACGGGACCTAGCCGGCGGCCCGCAGCCGCAGGGTGACCAGCTCGAACGGGCGCAGTGCGAGGCGCACCGCGCCGTCCTCCACCGTCACCTCGCCGCGGGTGCCGTCCCAGGGCCGCTCCAGCAGGTCGCAGGGGACGGCGTCGGCCAGCGGGAAGGAGGTGGTCAGCCAGCCCCGGACGCGGCCGCCGCCCGCCTCGTAGACGCGGACGATCAGGTCCCCGCTGCGGTCGTCGGCGAGCTTGACGGCGCTCACCACGAGCGCGTCGTGGTCGAGCTCCACCAGCGGCGCGACCCGCTCGGCGCTGCCGGTGACCCGCCGCTCGGGCAGGCCGATCCGGTAACCCTCGCGGACGGCGTCGCCGATCGCCGCGCCCGGGACGAGGGCGTGTCGGAAGCGGTGCACGCCCTGGTCGGTCTTGGGGTCGGGGAAGCGCGGGGCGCGCAGCAGCGAGAAGCGGACCGTGGTGGTGGTGCCGCCGTCGGTGTCGCGCACCGTGCGGGTGACGTCGTGGCCGTAGGTGGAGGCGGTGACCAGGGCGACGCCCCAGCCGGGTTCGTCGAGGTGGACGAAGCGGTGGTTGCAGGCCTCGAACTTGGCGGCGTCCCAGCTGGTGTTGGTGTGGGTGGGGCGGTAGAGGTGGCCGAACTGGGTCTCGGCGGCGTAGCGGTCGGTGTGGACGTCCAGCGGGAACGCGGTCTTGAGGAACTTCTCGGTCTCGTGCCAGTCGACCTCGGTGTCGATGTCGACGCGCTGCTCGCCGGCCCGCAGGGTGAGCGTCTGCACCACGGTGGAGGAGCCGAAGGAGCGGGCGATCCGCACCGAGGCCTGCTCGGCGCCGGTCGTGGCGGTGAGCGAGTCCACGCCGGTCAGGTCGGTGACGGTGTTGCGGTAGAACTGGTCGACGTCCCAGGCGTCCCACATGTTGGGGAAGTCCGGGTGCAGCTGCAGCAGGTTGGCACGGCTGCCGGGGGCGACGGTCTCCCGGCCGCTCGCGACCTCGACCACGGAGGCGATCAGGCCGTCCGCGTCCACCGCGACCTCCAGCAGGCCGTTGTGCAGCGTGTAGCCGCCCCCGGGCCGCTCGACCGCCGTGCAGGGCGCACCGTTCGCCGCGGCCGGCGCGGCCCCGCCTGCGGGCACCGCCGAGCGGGGGTGCGGCGCCCCGTTGAACACCAGCTCGCGCCCGCCCGCGGCGTCCCCGGCGAGGGCCCGCTGGGCCGCTCCGATCAGCTCCTCCAGCTCCCCGGCCAGTGCCGCGTACGTGGCCTCGGCCTCGCGGTGCACCCAGGCGATGGACGAGCCGGGCAGGATGTCGTGGAACTGGTGCAGCAGCACGGTCTTCCAGATCCGGTCCAGCTGCTCGTACGGGTAGGCCGCGCCGGTGCGCAACGTTGCGGTGGTGCACCAGAGTTCGGCCTCGCGGAGCAGGTTCTCGCTGCGCCGGTTGCCCTGCTTGGTCTTGGCCTGGCTGGTCAGGGTGGCCCGGTGCAGCTCCAGGTAGAGCTCGCCGACCCAGACCGGCGGGTCCGGGTACTCGGCCTCCGCCTTGGCGAAGAACTCGGCGGGCTTCTCCCAGCGGACGGTGGCCGAGCCCTCCAGGTCCTTCATCCGGGCGGCCTTGGCGACCATCTCGCGGGTCGTTCCGCCGCCGCCGTCGCCCCAGCCGGTCGGGGCGAGCGAGTGCCGGGCCACCCCCTTGTCCTTGAAGTTCCTTGCCGCGTGGGCGATCTCGCTGCCCTTCATGGAGCAGTTGTAGGTGTCCACGGGCGGGAAGTGGGTGAAGATCCGGGTGCCGTCGATGCCCTCCCACAGGAAGGTGTGGTGCGGGAACCTGTTCACCTGGCTCCACGAGATCTTCTGCGTCAGCAGCCACTTGGAGCCCGCGTTGCGGATGATCTGGGGCAGGCCGCCGGTGAAGCCGAAGGTGTCCGGCAGCCAGGCCTCGTGGTTCTCCACCCCGAACTCGTCCAGGAAGAACCGCTTGCCGTGCACGAACTGCCGCGCCATCGCCTCCGAGCTCGGCATGTTGGTGTCGGACTCGACCCACATACCGCCGGCCGGGACGAACCGGCCCTCGGCCACCGCCTTGCGGACCCGGGCGTACACCTCGGGGCGGTGCTCCTTGATCCAGGCGAACTGCTGGGCCTGGGACATGGTGTAGAGGAAGTCGGGCTCGTCCTCCAGCAGCGCGGTCATGTTGGCGGTGGTGCGGGCCACCTTGCGGACGGTCTCGCGCAGCGGCCACAGCCACGCCGAGTCGATGTGCGCGTGGCCGATCGCGCTGATCCGGTGTGCGGACGGCACCGCGGGTGCGGCCAGCACCCCGGCCAGCTCCGAACGGGCACGTGCGGCGGTGCCGTTGACGTCCTGCAGGTCGACCGCGTCGAGCGCCCGTTCGATCGCGCGCAGCAGCTCCCAGCGGCGGGCGCCCTCCACCGGAAGCTCGGCCATCAGCTCGCCGAGCACCTCCAGGTCCAGCACCAGCTGCCAGACCGTCTCGTCGAAGACGGCGAGGTCCATCCGGGCCAGCTTGTACTGCGGCCGGTCGCCGGCCGTCTCCTTGTCACCCAACTCGGTCGGCAGGAAGGGGTGGTAGTCCAGGATGACCGGGTTGGCGGCGGCCTCGACGTGCAGTAGCACCTGCTCGCCGCCGGCTGCCGGGGAGGCGATCCGCACCCACTGGTTCTGCGGGTTGAGGCCCTTCACCGGGGTGCCGTCCGGGCGGTAGACCAGACCCTCGCACTGGAAGCCGGGCATGTTGGCGTCGAAACCCAGGTCGATCAGCGCCTCGACGGTGCGGCCGGCCCAGGACTCGGGCACCGTACCGGTCACGGTGATCCAACTGGTTCCCCAGGGCGCGCCCCAGGCGTCACCGACCGCGATCGGGGTGCGGGGCGCGGCCAGGCCCTCGGCCACCGGGACGGGCTCGCCGGGTGCCGTCCAGATGCCGACCTCCAGCGGGACGGACTCGGGGTAGACGGCCGGGCGGATGCGCTCGTCCAGGACGCGCTTGAGGCGGGACTCCACCAGGGTGCGGTCATCGTGCATGTCAGCGGGCTCCGTTGGGTGGCTGAGGGCTGAGGGGTGCGGGGTGCGGGGTGCGGCTGAGCTTCGGGTGTGCGGGGTTCGGCTGAGCCTCGGGCGTACGCGGTGCGGAAGGGCTACGGGGACCGTACGTCGTCGGGGTGGACCACGTCGGTGATGCCGCGCGCGGCCAGGTGCGTCCGGTCCCCGGCGCGTTCGGCGAGTACGGTGGTCGGGCGGGCGCCCGCCTCGGTGAGGTGCATGAACGCCTCGTACACCGCGCCGCCGGGGCCGCAGGCCGAGCGCTTCGGGGAGGTGGTCTCGTCGCCGGTGGCGACGACCACGGCGGTGCTGCGCGGCTTCGGCGGCTGCCAGGAGCGGCGGGCCTCGGCGGCCGCCTCGGCGAGCCGGGCACCGGCCGGCTTGACCCTCCGGTCGGTGGTCAACAGGCCGAGGCTGTACTCCAGTTCGGGGAAGTCGGCGAGCGAGCGGTCCACGTCGTGCGAGCACCACCAGGTCACGCCCCACAGGTCCGGGCAGTCCAGCACCGCCTCGACGGTGGCGCCGGTGAAGCGGGCCGCGTCCTCGGGGGCGATGTGCGGGGCGGGCGCGCCGACCTCCTGCAGCCAGACCGGGCGGCCCGGGTCGTCCGCCCAGGCCTTGGACAGCTCGACCAGGTAGGCGGCGTGCTGCGCGGTGGCGGTGGAGTGGGCGCCGTAGCGCTGGGCGGTGCCGTTGAACACCCAGGAGTGCACGGCGGTGGCGGCGCCGATCCGGGCCGAGTGCCAGGGCGTGAAGGGGTGCTCGTCCAGGTACCAGGCGGCGTCGTAGGAGGCGTGCAGGTGGAGGCGGCCGGGGGCGCCCTGCTCGCAGGCTTCGAGCATCCGGCGGAGCCAGGCCCCGGCCTCGTCGGGGGTGGCCCGGTCCGGGTCGGGGTGAGGGTCGCCGGAGAACTGGTTGATCTCGTTGCCGAGCGTCATCCCGAGGAAGTTGGGCCGCTCGCGCAGCGCCCCGGCGAGGGTGCGCAGGTAGGCGGCCTGGCCGTCGATGACCTCGGGGTCGGTGAAGAGGTTGCGCCGGTGCCAGGTGCGGGTCCAGGAGGGCAGGAAGTCGAAGCTCGACAGGTGGCCCTGCAGGCCGTCCACGGCGACGTCCAGCCCGCGCTCGCCGGCCGCGTCGACCAGGGCCGTCAGCTGCTCGACGGCGCGCGGGCGGACCAGGGCGCGGTTGGGCTGGAACAGCGGCCAGAGCGGGAAGACCCGGACGTGGTCCAGGCCGAGGGCGGCGATGGAGTCGAAGTCGGCGAGCACGGCGTCGAGGTCGAAGTCGAGCCAGTGGTGGAACCAGCCGACGCTGGGGGTGTAGTTGACGCCGAAACGGGGGGCGGTGGTCATCGGAGAGCTTCCTCGACTCGGTGGGGCGTACGGACGGTGGGCTAGCCCTTGACGGCTCCCTCCTCGACGCCCTTGAAGAAGAAGCGCTGGCAGATGCCGAACACCACGACGATCGGCAGGAACGCGATCATGGTGCCGGCGGCGATCAGCCGGGGGTTGGCGGAGAAGGTGCCGTTGAGGTACTGCAGCCCGACGGTGAGGGTGTACTTCTGCGGGTCGTTGAGCACGATCAGCGGCCAGAGGAAGTCGTCCCAGGCACCGATGAAGGTGAAGATGACGATCACGCTGATCATGCCGCGCACGTTCGGCAGGCCGATGTGCCACAGCCGCTGCCACACGGTGGCACCGTCCACCAGCGCGGCCTGGTCCAGTTCGACCGGGACGGCGGCGAAGGCGGTGCGCATCAGCAGCACGTTCAGCATGGCGATCGAGCCCGGCAGGGCGACGCCGGCCAGGGTGTCGGCCAGGCCGAGGCCGCGCACCAGCACGTACTGGGAGACGATGGTGACCTCGCCGGGCAGGACGAGCGTGGCGAGGAAGAGGCCGAGGACGAGCCGGGCGCCGCGGAAGCGCAGCCGGGCGAGGGCGTAGCCGGCCAGGGTGCAGCCGACCACGTTGCCGGTGATGCAGACCGCGGCGACGATCACCGAGTTGAACGCATAGGTCCACACCGGGATGGTGTCGGCGACCTTGCCGTAGTTGCCGAGGGTGGGCTGGTCGGGCAGGAAGGCCGGGGTGCGGGTGTAGACGTCCTCGGCCGGGCCCTTGAGGGAGGTGGACAGCTGCCACAGGAAGGGACCGACGACCAGGAGCAGGACGAGCACCAGGAGCAGGTAGCGGGCGGCCGTCCGGCCGGGGGAGGGAGTGTTGAAGCCCCGGGAGCCCCGGGAGGCCGTGCTGGTCCGGGCGCCCCGGGTGTTCCGGGCGTCCCGGGCGTCCTGGGGGTCGTTGCCGGCCCCGGCGGTCTTCGGCGGGCTGGTGGTCACGGGTTCAGGCCGCCTTCCGGTTCAGGCGCATCAGGAACAGCATCGGGCCGAGGGTGACGACGAACAGCAGCAGGCTGAGCGCCGACGCGTAGCCGAGGTGGCCGTTGAAGCCGCGGCTGTACATCTGGATCAGCATCACCACCGACATGTCGCGCCCCCCGGGGCCGCCCTGGCCGTTGGAGAGCACGTACAGCTCGGAGAAGACGCGCAGCGAGCTCACCGAGATCAGCGCGGAGATCAGGACCATGGTCGGCCGCACCCCGGGCAGGGTGACGTGCCAGAACCGGCTCAGCGGCCCGGCGCCGTCCACCGCCGCGGCCTCGTGCAGTTCGCGCGGGACGTTGGCGAGGGCGGACAGGTAGATGACCATGTAGTAGCCGAGGCCCTTCCAGACGGTCAGGGCGATCGCGCTGAACAGCAGCAGCCAGCGGTCGGTCAGGAAGGAGACCGGGGAGTCGGTCAGCCCGCTCTGCCGGAGCAGGCCGTTGGCCAGGCCGCGGTCGTCCAGCACCCAGCCCCAGATCAGCGCCACCACGACGGCGGAGGCGATCACCGGGGTGTAGAAGGCGGTGCGGAAGAAGGTGATGCCGGGGATCCTGCGTTGGACGAGGAGCGCGAGCAGCAGCGGCAGGACGGTCAGCAGGGGCAGGCAGACCAGCATGAAGACGATGCTGTTGAGCAGGGCGTCGGCGAGCTGCTCGTCGTCCAGCAGGCGGCCGTAGTTCTCCAGGCCGGTGAACTGTCCGCCGCCCAGCGGCTTGGCGTTGGTGAACGACAGGATCACCGTGTTGACGGCCGGCCAGAGGTTGAAGACGGCCAGCCAGACGATCGCGGGCCCGGCGAGCAGCCAGGGGGTGAACCAGCGCCGGTGGGTCATGCGGTTGCCTTCCTGGGGCCTGGGGGGTGGTGCGGGTCATTCCCGGGAGCGGCGGGTGTGGGGGACCCCGCCGCGTCGCCGGTACCGGGTTCGGCGGACGCTCGTGCCGAGGTCAGCCTTTGAGCAGCTTGTTGCACTGTTCCACGGCGGTGTCCAGCGCCTGCTTGGAGCTTGCGTCGCCGCTGATGGCCAGCGCGATCTGCTGGTTGATGATCGTGCTCATCGCGTCGTCGACCTGCACGGGTTGGATGAGCTTGGCCTTGGCCAGCGAGCTGAACGCGATCACCTTGGCGTCGCCCGCGTTGGTGCCGTCGCTCTTGCTGAAGAACGGGTCGTCGGCGGAGGCCTTGGTGGACGGGAAGATGCTGGTCAGGTGGGCGAAGGCGGCCTGGTTCTCGGCGTTGGTGACCCAGCGGGCGAGGGCGACCGCGGCGGCCGGGTTCTTGGTGCTCTTCGGGATGGACAGCCCCTGGACGTACATCGGCGGGGTGGCCAGCGCGGGGGAGGGCACGACCTTCGGGGCGAGCGTCGGGTTGTCGGTGGCGAGACTGGTGATGTAGTTGGCGCCGGAGGTGGTCCAGGCGGCGGTGCCGGCGTTGAACAGCTTGGTGTTCCCGGCGTAGGTGTTGCTGAGGACGTCCTTGGGGAGCAGGCCCTCCTTGAAGGCGTCGCGGTACTTGTCGAGCAGCGCGGCGGCCTCGGGGGTGTTGAAGGTGAAGGACTTGCCGTCGTCGGACATGAGCTTCACGCCGGCGTTGTAGAGGTCGCCGAGGCCGGGCTTGCGGCTCATCAGGTAGGTCTGGCCGCCGGACTTCTCCTTCATCACCCGGGCCTGGGCGATGAGTTCGTCCAGAGTGGCCGGGGGCTTCTTCGGGTCCAGTCCGTTCTTCGTGAGGAGTTCCGAACTCCAGTAGTTCACATCGGTGTTGAGGTACCAGGGGTAGCCGAAGGTGCCCTGGAAGCCGGTGAAGCGGTAGGCCTCGACGCCGCCGGCGACGTACTCGTCGGCGAGCTTCGGGTCGGCCTTGGCGACGTCCAGCAGGAGGTCCTTCTTCGCGAGCGGGAGGGCGAAGTCGGGCGGGAGGTTGACCACGTCGGGCAGGGTGCCGGCGGCGGCCTGGCTGAGCACCTTGTCGGAGTAGCCCTCGCCGGGCTGGTCGAGCCACTCGACCTCGACGCCGGGGTACTTCTTCTTGAAGCCGTCGATGACGCCCTGCACGTAGTCGGTGAACTTCGGCTTGAGCGCCCAGGTCTGCAGGGAGACCTTGCCCTTGACCTGGCCGGTGGCGGCCGCACTCGCCACGCTGTCGCTGTCCTTGGTGTCGCCGGAGCCGAGTCCGCAGCCGGTGAGTGCGGCGGCGGTGAAGGCCGTTGTCGTCAGTGCCGCCCAGATTCTTCGCATGAGGGTCTCCCGGTCCTGGGGGTGGGTGGGGGATCGTGCTGAGCTCGGGGGTTCTCGTGGCCTCGGGGGCCGCAGGACCTGGGAGTCCTGGGCCCCGGAGCCCCGGGGTTTCGGGGTTTCGGAGTGATCGATGTCGACGGGGGTTGTGCCGGCTTCCGGAACCTGGCTAACTGGCTAACCAACTAAACCGGTCTAGCTATGGCAGGGACTATGCTCCCGCCTAAACTTGGATGTCAAGAGAGGAGTTCGGGTTCTGTGGGCAGACCGACGATCGCCGACATCGCCCGCCAGGCCGGTGTCTCAAAGGGCGCGGTGTCCTTCGCGCTCAACGGCCGGCCGGGCGTGAGCGAGGCGACCAGGGCCCGGATCCTGCGGGTCGCGGAGGAGATGAACTGGCGGCCGCACAGTGCCGCGCGCGCCCTCGGCGGTGCCCGGGCCGACGCCGTCGGCCTGGTGATCGCCCGCCCGGCCAGGACCATCGGCGTCGAGCCGTTCTTCAGCCAGCTGCTCTCCGGGCTGCAGGCGGTGCTCTCGGCCGGCTCCGTCGCGCTGCACCTGATGGTGGTCGAGGACACCGCCGCCGAGACGGAGGTCTACCGCCGCTGGGCCTCCGAGCACCGGGTCGACGGCTTCATCGTGGTCGACCTCCAGGTCAAGGACCCGCGCCTGCCGGTGCTGGACGAACTCGGGCTGCCCGCCGTCGTGCTGGGCGGGCCCGGCAAGGGCGGCAACCAGCTGCGGATCTGGGCCGACGACCGGGAGGCCATGCTCTCGATCGTCGACTACCTGGCCGCCATCGGGCACCGCCGGATCGCCCACCTCGCCGGGCTGCCGCACTTCCAGCACACCCAGCGGCGGATCCGCGCGCTGCGCGACGCCTCGCGCCGGCTCGGCCTGGAGGACGCCGTGTCGGTGCCCACCGACTTCAGCGACGCCGAGGGCGCGGCCGCCACCCGCACCCTGCTCTCCCGGGCCGGGCGGCCGACCGCGATCGTGTACGACAGCGACGTGATGGCCGTCGCCGGGCTCGGCGTGGCGGGGGAGATGGGCGTCGCGGTGCCCGGCGAGCTGTCCATCGTCTCCTTCGACGACTCGGTGCTCGCCCGGATCGTCCACCCGCCGCTGACCGCGCTCAGCCGGGACACGTTCGCGCTCGGCGAGCAGGTCGCCCGCAGCCTGCTGGAGGCCCTGGACGGGGCAGGGCCCGGGCGGGACCTGCAGATGCCCACGCCGCGGCTCACCGTGCGGGAGTCCACCTCGCCGCCCGGCGTGCCCGGGCCGGCGGATTCCGCCGTCCGCTCCGGCGCCGGCTCACCCCTCGGGGTGGTTGCTGCGCGAGTCGTTGACAGCGGTTCTGAACCGGTTTAGCCTCGCAGCGCCGAGCGGCCCCCGCTCGGCGCGCTCCGCCGCTCTCCGTCCGGCTCCCGTTGTGCCCGTACGTCGAGGAACCGCCGCAGCGGCGACGAGCGACGACCCACGCCCGGTCCGGACGCACCCGGCCCGGACCCAGTCATTCCGGCCCAACCCGTTCCGGATCCACCCGGCCCGGATCCACTCGTTCCGGCAGCATCACGAGCACCGGCACCGCCCGCATGCACCCGGACCCCCGTACGAGACGGGGCCCGCTCCCACCCCCTCCGCTCGATCGGAGCCACCGCATGTCACGACGCCTCCCCCTGCTGCTCAGCGCCGCCCTCGCGACGGCCGCACTGACCTCCACCCCCTCGGCCTGGGCCGAGCCGAGACCCGTCGCAGGGCCCGCCGCCGGCTCGGCGTCCGCCGCCGGTCCGGTGGCGGCACCCGCAGCGGCCGGCCAGGGCAACCAGCCCTTCGCCTCGTACTGGTACCCCGACAGCATCCTGACCTGGGACCCGGCTACCGACCCGGACGCCCGCTTCAACCGCTCCCGCGTCCCGCTGCAGCCGCGCACCAGCGACCCGGCGCTCAGGGCCAACCCCAACGCCCGTGCCGGCGAAGGGAAGATCGCCTCGCTGGTCTCCTTCGGCCCCACGTCCAACAACCCCTCGCAGGGCTCCGCCGGCACCGACTACTACGCCTTCGGCTACTGGCAGTACGTCGACAAGCTGGTGTTCTGGGGCGGATCGGCCGGCGAGGGCCTGATCCTCGCCCCCAACCCGACCGTCATCGACGCGGCCCACCGCAACGGCGTCAAGGTCTACGGCACCGTCTTCTTCCCGCCCGGCGCGTACGGCGGCCAGCTCCAGTGGGTGCGCGACTTCGTCCGGAAGTCCGGCAGCCGCTACCCCGTCGCCGACAAGCTCGTGCAGGCCGCGCAGTACTACGGCTTCGACGGCTGGTTCATCAACCAGGAGACCGGCGGCGGCGATTCGGCCCTCGCCGGCGAGCTGCGCAACCTGATGCAGTACACCAAGGCGCAGAGCGGCACCGAGTTCATGTGGTACGACGCGATGACCACCTCCGGCGCCGTGAACTGGCAGAACGCCCTCACCTCCGCCAACTCGCCCTTCCTCCAGGATGGTTCGAAGCGCACCTCGGACTCGATGTTCCTGAACTTCGACTGGTCGGCGAGTGGCCTGAACTCCTCCCGGAGCCTGGCCCGGCAGCTCGGCCGCAACGAGTACGACCTCTACTCCGGCATCGACACCGAGGCCAACGGCTACAACACCGGGGTGGACTGGAACACCCTCTTCCCGGCCGGCAAGCCGCACACCACCTCGCTCGGCCTCTACCGCCCCGAGTGGACCTGGAAGTCGGCCACCGACCGCGCCGACTTCTACGCCAAGGACTCCCGCTACTGGGTCGGCGCCGCCGGCGACCCCTCCCGGATCGACACCTCGGCGAGCTGGCCCGGCCTGGCCGGCTACGTGGCCGAATCCTCGCCGATCACCGCCAAGCCCTTCAGTACCACCTTCGACACCGGGCAGGGCGACTTCTACAACGCGGGCGGCACCCGGGTCGCCACCGGCGGCTGGAACAACCTCTCGCTCCAGGACGTGCCGCCCACCTACCGCTGGGTGGTCGACTCGGCCGGCAGCAGGCTCACCCCCTCCGTCGACTTCACCGACGCCTACCAGGGCGGATCCTCGCTCCGACTGACCGGCACCCTCGACGCCGCCAACACCGTCCGGCTGTACCAGACCAGGCTGCCGGTCGCGGCGACCACCAAACTCGACCTGGTGGTCAAGACCCCGGCGGCCGGGCCCACCAAGCTCAAGGCCGCCATCGCCTTCACCGACGCGCCGAACAGCTTCACCACGATCGACGTCGGCGCCGACGCCGGCACCAGGTGGGAGCGCCACACCCTCGACCTCTCCCCGTACGCGGGCCGCACCATCGCCCAGCTGGCGCTGCGGGTCGAGGGATCCGACCCCTCGTACGACCTGCGGGTCGGCCAACTCACCCTCTACGACGGAGCGGTGGAGAAACCGGCGGCGCCGTCCGGGCTCACCGTGCTCGGCGCGAGCGACGTGACGCCGGGCACCGCCCAGTCGCTGCGGCTGTCCTGGACGGCGGCGCCCGGCGGCAACGTCCACCACTACGAGGTGTACCGGCGCAACGCGGACGGCAGCCGGACCTTCCTCGGTGCGACGCCCAACGACGCGTACTTCGTCGGACGCCTCGACCGGGCCGGCGGCGAGAGCGCCACCACGCTGGACGTCGAGGCGGTGTCCACCACCTTCGGTCGGTCCGACGCCGCGTCCACGAGCGTGAGTTGGAGCAGCACCCCGCCGACCTCGACCAACCTGGCGCTGAACCGCCCGGCCACCGCCTCCGGCCGGTGCAACGCCGACGAGGGCCCGGCCAAGGCCGTCAACGGCAGCGTCAGCGGCGGCAACGGCGACAAGTGGTGCACCCTGAGCTCCGCCAAGTGGCTTGAGGTGGACCTCGGTTCGGCGAAGCAGCTGTCCAGGTTCGTGGTCAAGCACGCTGCGGCGGGCGGCGAGAACTCCTCGTACAACACCCGCGACTTCTCCATCCAGGTCCGGTCCACCACCACCGACCCCTGGACGACGGTCGCCGACGTCGCCGGCAACACGTCCGGCACCACCACCCACCCGGTGAGCGCGACCGCCCGCTACGTCCGCCTGGTGGTCACCAAACCCACCCAGACCACCGACCCGGCCGCCCGCATCTACGAGTTCGAGGCCTGGGGCGCGTAGCGCCCGCCCGATCGGACCCCCGGAAAGGAACCACCCCGTGCCGGTCACCATCACCGCCGTCGAGAACACCGACCTGTTCGTCGGCCCCGAGGACGCCCCGCGCCAGATCCTGCGGGTGACGACCGGGGGCCCGGCCGCCCGGATCGCCGTCAGCGGCCCCGGCGTCCACGGCGAGGCGACCGGCACGGGGCCGGTCGAGGTCCCGCTGGAGATCACCTCCGACGCCCGGCCCGGGGACCGGATTCCCGTCACCGTGGCGGCCGGGGGCGCCCGCGCCGAAGCCCTGCTGGAGGTCGCCGAACCGGGCTGGACGATGTTCCTGGTCTCGCACTTCCACTACGACCCGGTCTGGTGGAACACCCAGGCCGCCTACACCTCCCCGTGGGAACTGCTGTCCGCCGACGCCACCACCCGTCCGCTCTGGGAGCGCAACGGCTTCGCACTCGTCGACGCGCACCTGGACCTCGCCCTCCGGGACCCGGTGTACAAGTTCGTCCTGGCCGAAGTCGACTACCTGAAGCCGTACTTCGACCAGCACCCGGAACGCCGCGAGACGCTGCGACTGCTGCTGGAACGCGGACAGGTCGAACTCGTCGGCGGCACGTACAACGAGCCCAACACCAACCTGACCGGTGCCGAGACCACCATCCGCAACATCGTCCACGGCATCGGCTACCAGCGCGACATCCTCGGCGGGGACCCCCGGACCGCCTGGCAGCTCGACGTGTTCGGACACGACCCGCAGTTCCCCGGCCACCTCGCCGCGGCCGGCCTCACCGGCAGCGCCTGGGCCCGCGGCCCCTTCCACCAGTGGGGACCGATCCAGAAGAACTTCCGCGAGGCCAAGGACGACGCCCGGGTGATGCAGTTCCCCAGCGAGTTCGAGTGGATCGCCCCCGGCGGCGACGGTGTGCTCACCCACTACATGCCGCACCACTACTCGGCCGGCTGGTGGATGGACTCCTCGCCCGACCTCGCCACCGCCGAACGGGCCGTCCACGAGCTGTACCGCAAGCTCAAGCCGGTCGGCGCGACCAAGAACCTGCTGCTGCCCGTCGGGACGGACTACACGCCGCCGAACAAGTGGGTCACCGAGATCCACCGCTCCTGGGCTGCCAAGTACCTCTGGCCCCGGTTCGTCTGCGCCACCCCGCGCGACTTCCTCGACGCCGTCCGGGCCGAACTCGCCGCCACCGGACGGCGGCCCAGCCCGCAGACCCGCGACATGAACCCGGTGTACACCGGCAAGGACGTCTCGTACATCGACACCAAACAGGCCCAACGGGCCGGCGAGGTCGCCGCCGTGGACGCCGAGAAGCTCGCCACGCTCGCCGCCGTCCACGGCCTCGGCCGGTACCCGGCCGCCGCGCTGGACAAGGTCTGGCGCCACCTCGCCTACGGCGCCCACCACGACGCGATCACCGGCTCCGAATCCGACCAGGTGTACCTCGACCTGCTGGGCGGCTGGCGGGAGGCGTACGACCTGGCCACCGCCGTCCGGGACGCGGCGCTCGACGCGCTCACGGGCCGGATCGCCACGGCCGGGGACGGCCCACCGCAGGACAGTCCGTTCTCGGACGGTCCGTCGCAGCAAAGTCCGGCGCAGGACGGTCCGGTCCCGGGCGGTTCGGCCCGGGACGGCTCAGCGGGAGACGCCCCCGCCGTGGTGGTCACCAACACGCTGTCCTTCGACCGGACCGACCTCGTCTCGGTCGAACTGCCGGACGGCACCGGCGCGGTCCGGGTGGTGGACGACCGTGGCGAGGCGGTGCCGAGCTTCGTCGACCGGGGAACACTGCGGTTCCTCGCCGCCGACGTGCCCGCGCTGGGCTGGCGCACCTGGCGGCTGGCGGAGGGCGACCCGGTCGAGCCGTGGACGCCGGCCGAGGGCTGCGCGATCGCCAACGGCCGGTACCGGGTCACGGCCGACCCGGCGCGCGGCGGCGGCCTCAGCTCCGTCCGAGACCTGCGGCACCGACGCGAGCTGATCCAGGACGGCCGGATCGGCAACGAACTGCGCGTGTACGAGGAGTACCCGCAGCACCCCGACTTCGGTGAGGGCCCCTGGCACCTCGTCCCCAGCGGACCGGTCGTCGGCTCCGGCGACGGCGCCGCCTCGGTCCGCCGGGAGACCGGACCGCTCGGCGAGCGACTGGTGATCGACGGCACGGTCGACTCCGTCCGGTACCGGCAGACCGTCACCCTGTGGCGCGGGCTCGACCGGGTCGACTGCCGGACCCGGGTCCTGGACCACTCCGGCGCCGACCGGCTGTGGCGGCTGCGCTTCCCCGTGGACGTCCCCGGCGGGCTGCCCGTCAGCGAAGTCGCCGGGGCGGTCATCGGACGCGGCTTCGCGATGCCGGACGTGGACGCGGCCGAAGCACCGTGGACCCTGGACAACCCGGCCAACACCTGGTTCGGGCTCGGCGCCACCGCGCGGGCCGACCTCACCGACCCCTCCGGGGCGGCCACCGGTTCCCGCGCCCTCGGCGTGGCGGAAGTCGTCGTCCCGATGCTGGACGACGCCGCCGACGCCCGGCCCCTGGTGGTTGCGCTCGCCCGGGTCGGAGTCACCGCCACCACTTCGGGTGCGGACTGGGCGCGGTACGGCTGGCTGGACGTCGACTCCAACCTGCCCGACTTCCGGATCGTCGTCGGCACGCCCGACGTCAACGACGCGGCACGGGAGTTGATCGAGCGGGCCGGCGAGGAGTACGCCGCCGTCCTGAAGGCGCACGGCGCCGTCTGGGTGCCCGCCCTGACCCCACTCGCCGAGGTCTGGCGGCCCGACGCCGACCTGCGCGACCTGCGGGCCCTGCCCGCGCTGATCGTCACCGACCCCGCGGCGCTGGCCGACGACCTGGCCGACGCCCGGATCACCGCCGTCTGCCCGACGGCGGTCACCGACGAACTCGCCGACCACACCGTGGCGTTGCTCAGCTTCGGCCTGCCCGGATTCGCCGTCGACACCACCGGCGCCCTGCACCTGTCCCTGATGCGCTCCTGCACCGGCTGGCCCTCCGGCGTCTGGATCGACCCGCCCCGGCGCACCCTGCCCGACGGAGCTTCCTTCCAACTCCAGCACTGGACACACGAGTTCACCTACGCCCTGGTCGCCGGAAGCGGCGACTGGCGGGACCAGACACTGCCCGCACAGGGCCAGGAGTTCAACCACCCGCTGTACACCCGGATCGTCCCGGCCCAGAACGGCCCGCTGCCGGCCACCCTCTCCTGGCTGCGGGTCGAACCGCAGCGCGAAGTCCTGCTCGGCGCGCTCAAACCGGCCGGGAACCCCATCGCGCACGGCTCGGCACGGGACAGCGGACCCGAACTCACCCTCCGGCTGGTCGAATCCACCGGGCTCGGACGGACGGCACGACTCAGCGGCGCACTCGGACTCGGCGACGCACGCCCCGCCGACCTGCTGGAACGCCCGCTCGGCCCCGCCACCGCACAGCCGGACCTCCCCGGCTCCCGGATCGCCACCCTGCTGGCCACCCCCGCCGTCACCGCCCCGGCCGACGGCCCCGTCCTCGGCCCGGTCGCCGAACCCGCCCAGCCCGTCCACGCCCGCTACTGGCTGCACAACCGCGGCCCGGCGCCGCTCGGCTACCTGCCGGTGTCCGTCGGCGCCTCGCCCGGACTGCTGCGGACGGCGGGCGAGGCGGTCACGCTGTCCGTCGCCCTCTCCTCCCACCTGCGGGACACGGCGGTCGAGGGAACGGCCGTCGTGCTGCCACCCGAAGGCTGGGACACCACCCTCGGCAGCCGCCCGTACCGGCTCGAACCCGGCGGGGCCCTGCGCTTCCCGGTCACCCTCACCCCACCCGCCGACGCCGAACCCGGGCTGCACTTCGCCGCCGTCCGGATCGAGCACGACGGGCAGCAGATCGAGGACGTCGTCACCATCGCCGTCGGCGACCTGCTGTCCCTGCTGCCCGTCGCCGGCGACACCCCCGAGGACTGGACGGCCGCCCAGGGCACCAAGGCGGCCACGGGCCGGGACACCGGCCTGGACGTCGAGGTCTCCCACGAGACCGTGCGCGTGCCCCCCGGCGGCCGAGACACACTGAGTCTCACCCTCACCAACCGCACGCGTGGCGAGATCCGAGGAGAACTGCAACTGGTCTCGCCCTGGGGCACCTGGCAGGCGCTCCCCGACCCCGTCCGCGGCTTCACCGTCCCGGCCGGGTCCTCCACGGTGGTCGACATCGCCGTCGCCGCCCCCGCATCCACCGACCCGGGCTCGTACTGGGCCCTCGCCAAAGTCATGTGGTTCGGCCGCTGCCAGTACGCCCCGACCGTCGCCCTGGTGGTGGAGGCATGACCCTCGGCCTCCTCGACGGACAGCCCCTCCCACGGGCGGCACTCGACCACCGCCTCGCCGCCCTCCGCACCGGCCCACGCGCCACCGCCCTGCCGCAGGAAGGAAGTTCGGAGGACCGCCAGCTCACCCGCTGGGTCGCCCAAGTGCTCCTCACCGAAGCCCTGTGCGAAGCGGTCGCCGCCGAACGCGGTCTTGCCGTCGCCTCCTCCGGCACCGCCCACCTCGACCAGCAGGCCGCCGTCGAACTCGGCTCCATCACGGCCGCCGCCTACGAGGGCAGCCCGGCCGTCCGCGCCGTCTACGCATCCGTGACGGCCGACATCGAGCCCGCACCCACCGAGGTCGCCCACTACCGGGCCATGACCGCCCGAACTCCGGCCACCCGCTGGCACATCGCCCTCCCCGACGGCGGCTTCGAAGCCGACCCCGACACCGTTCCTGCTGCTCTGGCCGAAGCCCTCCGCGCAGCACCGCCGGGCGAGTGGGTCACCGTCGGCCCCTGGAAGGCCACCCTCCTCGCCACCCTCGTCATCCCCCGGGACCCCGACCCCACCCCCACCCTGCGCGAGGCCGCCCGCCGGGCCGCCTTCGTCCGCTGGCTGGACCGGGAGCGAGCCCGCCGCCTCACCCTGGTCGAGGGACTGGAACACCCCGGCGACCCCGCCCAACCCGACAACCACCACCGCCACTGAGGCCACCGGTCCGGCCCCGCGCTCGCCAGGCCCGCCGCGCTCGCCCCGAACACGGCGGGCAGACCATCCCGCCAGGCTGGGACTGGCCTGCTACCGAAGGATGCGGACCATGACGGCGTAGAGCGGCGCGTCTTCGAACGGACGGTGCTCGCCGACTTTCCGGTAGGACCAGCCCTCGTACATTGCTTGGACGCGAGGGTGGGTGACGTCGACGTAGAGCACGGCCAGGGCCTCCCCCCGTCCGGCGAGTAGCGCCTCGTGCGCCTGTTCGGCGATGCCCCGCTTGCGCCAGTCGGGGCGCACCATGACCTCGGACACGGCGAACGTGGACGTGTCGGCGGGTGGCGGCATGTGCCGACGCCACCATTCGCGGCCGTCCTCAAGCGGAGCGCCGTAGCAGTATCCGACCGGCTCACGCTCGTCGTAGGCCATGACGCAGCTGTAGCCGGGCCGGGACGTCCAGTGTTTGGCGAACCAGGGAAAGCGCTGAACGAAGGGGTCGTCGGCTTGTCCCCGGTATGCGTCCGCGTGGACGTCGATGAGCAGCTGCGTGTGGTCGGCGGGAATGTTGTCGGCTTCGTAGCGGCGGAGGGCTATGGTCACTGGTCTTCTCCCTGGGCGTGCACTCGGTCCGTCCACTCTCGCGCAACCGCCGAGGTCGGTGCCAGGGTGATCAGGCCGCGATGGAAGTCGCCCAGGAGGGTGCGCAACCTGGGCGGAAGCGGGTCGGAGCCCATCAGGGCGTACACACCGGTGGCGGTGCCGGTGGCCTGTTCGAATTCTCCCTGTCCGAGCTGAGCAAGCGCGAGGCGGGCGGTGGCGGAGGCGCGATTGCGGCGGAACTGCGATGGGATCCCGGCCAGGGCGCGATGTGACGCGCTCTCGGACTCCGGGTTGTCGTCGAGGTGCTGATGGACGACGGCACTCAGCGCGAACAGCTCGGCCGACCCGTAGAAGTCGGTCCACGTCGGACGCTCTCGGCTGTCCGTGCGACCCAGTGCGTCACGGGCATGTCCAAGGCAGCGCAGGGCGGCCTGCCGGTCGCCCGTGGTGGAGTGGGCAATGGCGGCGCGGGCGTGGGCGAGTGAGGAAAGGAGTGGATCACGGCGGGCCGCCCGGGAGTCCTGGGCGGCCCGGGCGGCTGACAGGGCGACCGACGGTCTGTTGGATTGGTAGCCCACCATGGAGAGGCAGTTGAAGACGCGCAGCGCGGTGACGTGATCATTTCCGAGGCCGGCCAGGCGCAGTGCCATGTCGAAATGCCGTTCGGCGTGCGCCAGTCGGCGGTCGTCGATGCAGGAGAACCCGGCAGTGGCGGTGTAGTCGGCGGCGAGGCTGTAGAGCCGCCGCCGGACGCCCTCGCTGATCGTCCTGTCCACCATGCCGAGCGCCTGGCCGGCGCCGGTCAGCGCAGCCGTCTCAAGTGATCCGTGCCCGCCTCGGTGGTCATCGAGCGCCGTGAGGGTGCGGAGGCTCTCCTTGAGCCGATCGACGTCGCCGTGACCGACGGCGTGGCCCCGGAGGACGAGGGCGGACGGGAAGGCGGCGGCCGATGCGGCGAGGAAATTGCGGCGGAGCACGGGTTCCTCCGGTGGTGCTTGGGGTCGGGCGGCGCGAGGTGGGATGAAGCCGAGTTGCTCGGGCGTTCGCTTCAGCGCGCGTTCGAGCGCGGTACGGATTCTGCCCTGAGGCCATCGTGACTGTCCCGAGAGCCATGTCCCCACTGTCCTGACCGTGAGGGTACCCGGACACCCGAGGGCAGCGAGTTCGCGGTTGACCAAGCGCGCCAGGGCGGCCCGAGTGAGCCCCAGATCTGCCATGAAGGCGCGTAGTTCGGGATTGTCACCCATGGCCTGAGCGTATCCGGACGGTTGCGGAGCGCACGCGGCCCTCTGTAAAGGAAAGGTCAACTTTTCCCTCCGGGGGTGCCCGTGCCGACCCGGTCTTTCACTCCCCGTGGGCGACGAACAGGAGTTGAGTGGGGCGTGGGGCAGGCCGGGTGGCGGCACACCGGCCACACCCCATGCTGCGCTGCCATCTGTCGGCAGTCGTGGCCCCCGCGAGGTGGAGCGGAAACGCCGACCTCGGCTGATGGTTCGTGCCCGGTGAGGAGGAGCAGTGGGGTGGGACATGATCGTCAGCCCGCTGAGGAACGCCCGGTTTCCGGTGCCCCTGGAATGGGACGCCCCGCCGGACGGCGAGGCGGTTCCGCCTGCGCGCAGGTTGGTGCTGGACATCGTCCGGGCCTGGGGCGTACCCCTTCCCAAAGCATCGCTGCGCGAGCTGGAGTTGTGTGCGAGCGAGTTGATCGCGAACGCGATGGAGCACGCCAAGGCCCGCTGTGCGGTGACCGTCCGCCGGTCGGGCGGGCGGCTGCGGGTCGAGGTGTCGGATCCCGAACCGGCCTTCGAGCGCTGCGACACGGGCCCCGACGCGACCAGCGGGCGTGGGCTGGTCCTCGTCGAGGCTCTGGCCCACTCGTGGGGCTGGCACCGGGCCGGGGCGGGCAAGGTCGTGTGGTTCGAATTCCTGGAACCCGGCGAGGTGCCGGGTGCCGTCACTGTCCACGGCTGGGGCGTGGCGCGGGAGTTCTGCTCGGTAATGGCGGTGGTGTGACGCCCGCACCGCCGAACCGCGGCGGGAGTTCTCAGGGCCGGGACACGTTGGGGCCGGTCGGTGCCTGCGCTGTCACTTAAGCAGCCGGAACCCCGGCCGCCGGACCCAGGCCCGGAGGAACCCGGCGGTGACCAGGGCGGTGTCCCAGCCGTCGTCGGTGATCCCGAGCAGGCCGGGGAGGCCGGCGATCACGGTCTTCTGACCGTCCGGCCAGTTCGGCCTTGGCGACACCGCCGATGACGTCCAGCACGGAGGCGGGGGAGAGGGGCTCGGAGAGATCGATGACCAAGGTCGGACCGGACATGTGGGGGAGTCCAGGGGCTGCCCGTGAAGCCGCTGGTCACCTGGGGCGGAATGGCGAACTCCGGCGAGGGTGGCGGTTCTCGGGGCACTCTGGTGCCACTGGAGCGACTCTGGCACCATGTCGGCCGAGGTGAAGAGGCAGTGTGCCAATCGTTCACCTCATCCGCACAACAGTGCACTCATAGAGCGTCGAGAAGATCTGAGGCCGGAATTGAAGACCTTACGGAACCACGTCCCGAACCTGGTGACGGTCGTGCTGATGCTGCTGGGCATGATGACCGCCGCAACCGCGCAGGCGCAGGCCGCCCCGCAGCGGCTCACCGGCAGCGCGACCATATGCTCCAACTCGCCGATCCCGGCCGGGTGGGTGATCACGAGCTCGTACGGCAGCAGTGGCTGCCCCGGCACCGGTGTCGCCTACTCCATCGCCGATGTCACCAACCAGACGTCCGCGACGGTGTGTTCGATGTCGCCGATCCCGACGGGCTGGGTCATCACCAGTTCGTACAGCAGCAGCGGCTGCGCCGGTACGGGTGTGGCCTATTCGATCGGTAATACGGCCAACCAGACGTCCGCGACGGTGTGTTCGATGTCGCCGATCCCGGCGGGGTGGGTGATCACGAGTTCGTACAGCAGCAGA
>NZ_JBEZIQ010000004.1:0-84251 GCF_040651155.1 Kitasatospora sp. NPDC048545 | reverse complement strand
TACTCGATCGGTAATACGGCCAACCAGACGTCCGCGACGGTGTGTTCGATGTCGCCGATCCCGGCGGGGTGGGTGATCACGAGTTCGTACAGCAGCAGCGGCTGCGCCGGTACGGGTGTGGCCTATTCGATCGGTAACACGGCCAACCAGACGTCCGCCACGGTGTGTTCGATGTCGCCGATCCCGGCGGGCTGGGTCGTCACCAGCTCGTACAGCAGCAGCGGCTGCCGCGGCACCGGTGTCGCCTACGCCATCGGCAAGATCACCACGCAGACGTACGCCACCGTGTGTTCCTTCTCCCCCATTCCGGCGGGGTGGGTCGTCGCGAGCCAGTACAGCAGCAGCAGTTGCGTCGGCAGCGGCGTCGTCTACACCATCAGGAAGGCCTGACCGGCCTGACCCTCGACGAACCCGGAACGTGTCGGTTCCGGCAGGCCGCCCCACCAGGTGACCTTCCGGCGGTCCGCGCGTGAGGGCAGGGCCTCTCGGCGGCTCGGGGGTGCGCCCTCGTCCTCCCGCCGCCGGGAGGCCCTGGTGTCGTTCACGGAGGAGGGCCCGCCGGCCCGGAGCCGCCCCGCCGTCCGACTCCCGGTGTCCACCGTTCGATCGTCGGAGGTTCCACCGTTCGGTTGTCGGACGGTGGATCCGCGGGCTGCGGCGGGCGCCGGAGACTGGGCGGAAAGCGGAGGACGCGGGGAGGCGAGGGGCGTGCGAGCCAGGCGGACCGGATGGACCGGACGGACCAGGGTGACAGCGAACCGGCGGGGGCCGGACACCGGGTGGAACCGGCACCGGGCGGACGCCGGGCGGAACCGGTGAGGCCGGGGGCGTCCGGTGGCGGGCCGGCGGTCGTGGTGTCGGAGCTGCGGGTGCGGTACGGCCGGAAGACCGTCGTGGACGGCATCTCCTTCGAGGTCGGGGAGGGCGAGATCTTCGGTGTCCTCGGCCCGAACGGGGCCGGGAAGACCACGACGGTGGAGTGCGTCGCCGGTCTGCGGGTGCCGGACGGCGGCAGCATCTCGGTGCTCGGGCTGGATCCGTGGCGGGACGCGGCCGGGCTGCGCCGGGTCCTGGGCGTGCAGTTGCAGAGCAGTGAACTGCCGGAGAAGCTGCGGGTCGCCGAGGCGATGGAGCTGTACGCCTCCTTCTACGAGGAGCCCGCCGACTGGCGTGAGCTGCTCGACCTGCTGGACTTGACGGAGGAGGCGGACAGCCCGTTCGGCCGGCTGTCCGGCGGGCAGCGGCAGCGGTTGTCGATCGGGCTGGCGCTGGTCGGCGACCCGAGGGTCGCGGTGCTGGACGAGCTGACCACCGGGCTGGACCCGTCGGCCCGGCGGGACACCTGGCAGCTGGTCGAGCGGGTCCGTGACCGGGGCATCACCGTCATTCTGGTCACGCACTTCCTGGAGGAGGCGGAGCGGCTCTGCGACCGGCTCGCCGTCGTCGACCGCGGCCGGATCGTGGCGCTGGACACCCCGGCCGGGCTGGTCGCCGCGGTGAACGCCGAGCAGCGGGTGCGCTTCCGGCCCACCAGCACGCTCGACGACGGACTCCTCGCCGCACTGCCGGAGGTGACCTCGGTGGAGCGGCACGGCGCGCAGGTGGTGGTCACGGGCACCGGCAACCTGGTGTACGCGGTGGCCTCGGCTCTGGCGCGGCGCGGGATCGTGGCGGCGGACCTGCGGGCCGAACCGGCCGGACTGGAGGACGCCTTCCTCGCCCTGACCGGACGCCGCTCCGACCCCCCGGCCCGGTAGCCGGGTGACTCCATGAGCACCTCGAAACGACCGAAGGAGACCCGGTGCGGGCGATGAAGCGGCTCACCCTCGTGGAGTTCAAGCTCTTCCTGCGCGATCCGGCCGCGTACTTCTGGACGCTGCTCTTCCCGGTCGCCCTGGTGGTGATCATCGGCAGTGTCCCGTCCTCCCGCGAGGTCGGTGCGGAACTCGGGCGGCGCGGCATCGACTACTTCACGCCCGTCCTGGTGGTGCTGTCCTTCGCGCTGACCGGACTGTTCATCACCCCGACGTACCTGGTGGGCTACCGGGAGAAGGGCGTGCTGCGGCGGCTGTCGACCACGCCGGTGGGCCCGGCGCGCGTCCTGGTCGCCCAACTCGTGGTCCAGACGACGGTCGTGGCCACCGCCACCGCCGCGGTGCTCGGCACCGCGGCGCTGCTCTGGGACGTCCGACTGCCCGCCAATCCGGGTGGGTTCCTGCTGGCCTTCGTGTTCTCCGGGCCGGCGGTCCTCGCCATCGGACTGTTCCTGGCCGCGGTGATCCGCACGGGGAGGGCCGCCACCGGCGCGGGCAGCATGCTCTTCTTCCCGTTGATGTTCTTCGCCGGGCTCTACGTGCCGCGCGAGCAGATGCCGGAGGCGGTCAACCGGATCGGGGACTACACGCCGCTGGGCGCCTCCGTGGTGGCGTTCGGCGATGCGGCGAGGGGCGACTGGCCGGCCCCGGCCGCCCTGCTGGTCCTGGCCGCGTACGCGGTGGTCCTCGGGGTCGCGGCGGCCCGGCTCTTCCGCTGGGAGTAGGTGAGGGCCGGTCAGCCGGTCAGCCGGTCAGCCGGTGGGGCCGGTGGGGCGGCGGGGTCACGTAGGGTCGCAGGGCACGAGGGGCTGGGGGACGATCATGACGACCGCGACGAGCGCGACGAGCGACGAACCGATCGACCTGGCCGGGGTCCGCCGCTACCTCGCCCCGCTGCCCCTGGTGCTGCTGGCCGTGGCCACCGTGCTGAGCTTCCTGCAGCCCGACGAGGGCGCGGCGAACGCGCGGCTGACGGTCGTCCCCCTGGTGGCGGTGACCACGGTGTGGACGCTCGCCATGTACACCCTGCGCCCGCGGGAGTGGAGCGCCCGCACCGGGCCGATGCTGACGTACGTGGCGGTCCAGCAGGTCCTGGCCGCGGTGCTGATGACGCAGCACCCGATCTTCTTCGTGTTCGCCGTGATCGGCTTCGTCCAGGCGTACGACCTGCTGCCGCCGCAGTGGGCCTTCGTCAGCGTCGGTGCCACCTCGTTGATGGTCAACCTGATCCCCGGCGGGATCCCCGACACCTCGAAGCGGATCGCGGTCGCCGCCGCCTCGGTGTGCCTGCAGACGCTGCTGATCGGCGTGTTCGGCAACCTCTCGTACCGTTTCAACGAGCGCAGTGAGGAGCGTCGTCGGCTGGTCGCCCGGCTGAAGAGCGTCATCGCGGAGAACAACGGCCTGCACGCCCAACTGCTCACCCAGGCCCGGGAGGCCGGTGTCCAGGACGAGCGGCAGCGGATGGCCCGGGAGATCCACGACACCATCGCCCAGGGTCTGGCGGGCATCGTCACCCAGCTCCAGGCCGCCGACCGGGCCCGGGAGCGGCCCGACCGGCGGGACTGGCACCTGGAGCAGGCCCGGACACTGGCCCGGGAGGGCCTCGCGGCGGCCCGCCGGTCGGTGGCGGCGCTGCGGCCGGTGGAACTGGACGAGGCCCATCTGCCCGGCGCCGTCCACGACCTCGCCCGGCGCTGGTCGGCCCTGCACGGCGTCCCCGCGTCGGTCGAGGCCACCGGGGACCCGGTGCCCTTGCTGACCGAGATCGAGGTGGCGCTCTTCCGGGTGGCCCAGGAGGCGCTCACCAACGTCGCCAAGCACGCCGCGGCCAGTAGGGTCGGGCTGACCATTTCCTACCTGGAGGACACCGTCATGCTGGACGTCCGCGACGACGGGGTCGGCTTCGACGCGCTCGCCCTGACCGGCCAGACGGACCCGCCACCCGGAGGCTCCGGCTATGGCTCCGGCTACGGCCTCCCCGGCCTGCGGCAGCGGCTGGAGCGGGTGCTGGGGACGCTGACCGTGGAGAGCGCACCGGGCGCGGGCACCGCCGTCAACGCGAGCGTGCCCGCGATCAGGCGGGGAGCGGGCGAATGAACGAACAGCCGCCACCGGTACGGCTGTTGATCGTCGACGACCATCCGATCGTGCGGGACGGCCTGCGCGGCGCGTTCACCGGGAGCCCCGAGTTCGAGGTGGTCGGCGAGGCCGGCAACGGCGCGGAAGCCCTCGACCTCGTCCCGGAGCTGAGGCCCGACCTGGTCCTGATGGACCTGCGGATGCCCGTGATGGACGGCGTCACCGCCATCCAGCGGCTCGGCCGGACGGCACCGGACGTCCGCGTCCTGGTGCTCACCACCTTCGACACCGACAACGACGTGCTGCCCGCCATCGAGGCCGGCGCCACCAGCTACCTGCTGAAGGACGCGCCCACCGAGGAACTCCTGCGCGCCGCCCGGGTGGCCGCGCGCGGCGAGGCGGTGCTGTCCCCGGCCATCACCAAGCGCCTGATGGACCGGGTGCGGCGACCGGGCAGCGGCGTGCTCAGCGCGCGCGAGCTCGACGTGCTGCGCCTGGTCGCGCACGGGGCCTCCAACAAGGAGGTGGCGAACGACCTGTTCGTCAGCGAGGCCAGCGTCAAGACGCACCTGCTGCGCATCTACGACAAGCTCGGTGTGCGCGACCGGGCGGGCGCCGTCGGCGAGGCATTCCGGCGCGGGCTGGTGACCTGACGCCGGGACGGCCCGGACGCCGGGCCGCCCCGGCGCCCGGGCCCGGTCTCACGAGTGGCCCTCGCCCGCAGAAAAGATTCCTCGCAGGACGGTGAGCAGGAGCGCGTCGTCGGCGGGCGGGTGCGGGGCCCGCCAGGCGATGTGGCCGTCGGGGCGGACGAGGAGCGCTGCGCACCGCGAGACGAACGCCGTCGGCAGTGGACGGACCGCGACGGGCAGACCGGCCGCGGCGGCGGCGTCCGCCTGCCGCTGCCAGGCGGCCTCCCCGGCGGGTGCCAGCAGGGTGAACCCGGGCCCGACCAGGTCCAGGGCGGACGCGGGCCCGGGCGGGTCGGTCAGCCGCAGGTGGGGGAGCCGGGTGCCGGGCACGCCGTCGAGGTGCGTGCCGTTGGGGTCTTCGCCGCCGGGCCGTGCGCGGTCCGGGTCCAGTGGTGGCCGGGCGGGGTCCTGTGGGTCGGACAGGACGGCGGCGGAGCGGTAGGCGGCCGTCAGCAGCAGCTCGTCGTCGATCCGGTAGCTCGTCCGTGCACGGGAGTTGGCGAGCGAGATCTCGATGACCTGCCGGGCCACCGGGCGGCGCTCGGCCTCGTACGTGTCCAGCAGCGCCTCGCCCGCCGTTCCGGCGACGACCGCCGCGAGCTTCCAGGCCAGGTTGTCCGCGTCGCCGAGGCCGGTGTTCATGCCGTGCCCACCGGTCGGGGGCACCACGTGGGCGGCGTCGCCCGCGAGCAGGACCTGGGAGCGGCGGTAGGCCGCGGCGAGCCGGGCGTCCATGCGCCAGGTCATGGTGTCGCGGACGGCGACCGGCAGGTCCGGCAGTCCGGCGGCGTCCCGGACGAGTGCGGCCAGGCGGCGGTGGTCGGTCGGGAGCGCCGTGGCGTCCTCGTCCTCGGGGTCGTAGGGGTGTTGGTAGATCCAGTGCCGGTCGTTGTCGACGGCGAGGAAGCCGCCGCGGCCCGGCGCGGTGAGGAAGTACGAGGCGCTGGCGCGGTCCGCGACGACCTCGCCGAGCGGGGCTTCGAAGCGGACGCTGAGGTAGTGGCCGAGGCCGGTCGGCCCCTCCATCGGGATCCCGGCTGTCTCCCGGACGGTGCTCGCCGCGCCGTCGCAGCCGACCAGCCAGTCCGCGCGCACGGTGTGCCGGTTGCCGGTGGCGCGGTCCTCCAGGAGCGCGTGCACGCCGTCGTCCTGCTCGGTGAAGGACACCAGCCGGGTGTCGAACCGTACGGCGTCCGGGGAGAGTTCGCGGGCGCGTCGGAACAGGACGGGCTCCAGCGCGTCCTGGGAGCAGATCAGCCCGGGGGAGGGGGTGCGTGCGGGGCTCCCGTCCGCCGCCGTGACGCCGGTGCGGACGAAGTCCGGGTCGACCAGGTCGCGGCCGCGGTAGAAGGACACCTGCTCCGCCGGGAGCCCGGCCCGCCGGACCTCCTCCTCCAGGCCGCACCGCCGGAACAGCTCCATCGAACGCGCCGACACCCCACGGGCCTTGGGGTGGCGCGAGGTGCCCGGGTGGGCCTCGGCCAGCAGGTGTGGCACGCCGTACCCGGACAGCAGGACCGACAGGGTCAGCCCGACCGGACCCCCGCCGACGACGAGGACGGACGTTGTCTCCGGGAACACCGCCGGGTTTCGCATGCCACCCCTCCGTAACGCTCATTGATTCAATTTGACGTTACCATGGTGGAGAGGCGACCACCCGAGACGAAGGCGACCCCATGGCGCAGACCCGGCCCGAGCCCCAGGACCCCGAGGACGGCAACCCCCGCGGCCTCCACTTCCTCACCGACCTCGCCAACACCGTCCGCGAGGACCCCGGCACGAGCGCCGCCGACCTCCGGGCACTCCTGGAACGCCACGGCGGCCCGCCCTTCCGGCTCACCGACGCCGACGCCCGCGAACTGCGCGAGGCCACCGCCGAGGTGATCGCCGTCCTCGACACCGACGACCCCGACCGGGCCGCCGAGGCGATCAACGACCTGCTCGACCGCCACCCGGCCCGCCCCCGCCTCGTCCGCCTGCCCGGCCGCCCGTGGTCGATGCACACCCGGGCCCCCGCCGACGCCGGCCTCACCCACTGGCTGCTCTCCACCGCCGCCCTCGCCCTCGGCCTCTGGCTCAGCGAGCGCGGCACCTGCGCCTGGGGGCGGTGCGCCGCCCCCGGCTGCGGGCGTCACTTCATCGACACCGGTCGCCGCACCCCGCAGCGCTACTGCAGCCCCCGCTGCGCCACCCGCGTCCGCGTAGCCGCCCACCGGGCCCAGCGGGCGGCGGACTCGACGCCGGGGCCCGGCGGCGCATGACCCGGCCCCGGCCGCCCTGCGGGGGTGCGGGCGTCCGGGGCCGGGAGTCAGGGTCCGTCGGTGCGTCAGTGCTGCAGGATCTCGCCCATGTAGCCGCCGCAGCCGTTGGTGGCGTAGCACCGAACCCGCCGCCGACACTCCGGACGACCCGTCGGCCCCCGCCGGCTAAGCCCTGTCCGGGGCGCGGGTGTCGAACTCACGGCCCGTGGTCGCACAACAGGCCGACCGCCGGGTGTGGTTGCGTCGGTGCGGGGCGGGCCGGTGGGGTGTGAGGGGCGTTCCGGGGCGGTCGGGGCGAGGTGCGCGGCCCGTGCGCCGGGCGGCGCCGTTGACGGTGGTCGTTCGTGTACGTCAGGCTCGGTGGACCGTCGGGGGCGGGCGGCGCGTCGGTTGTACCGCGTGTCCGGATGTCGCTCCCGGCCCGGTCGTCCACCGCACTCCCTGCCTGGAGGTACCGCCATGTCCATGCGCCGACTCGTCGCGCCCGGAACCGCCGTCGCCGCCCTGACCCTCGCCGCCCTGCTGTTCCCGGTCGCGGGCGCCCACGCCGCCCCGGCCGCCGACTCCTGCACCCAGAACTGGAGCATCAGCTCCGCCGAGGGCTACGCGAACGGGAAGTGGTGCAACTACAACACCAAGGTCGTCGGGACGGTGCACGACACCAAGGCGGACGGCCGCTGTCCGTTCGTGCGCGGCAACCTCTCCAACGGGGGCTACGTGGACAGCGATTGGGCGGGCGGCAAGGGGAAGTCCCGCGCCATCACGCTCTACGCCCCGTCGGGGACGCACTTCACCAGCGTCACCATGCGCTACATCGGCTGCTGACGGAGGTACGGGGCGGGCCTCTTCGGGGGAGGCCCGCCCCGGAACCTCCCCGGCCAGGGCCACCGCTACCGGCCGTCGGGCCGGGCGGGCCGGGCGAGTTGCGGGAGATAGTGCGCCAGGTACGCCGGGGTCCGCAGCCCGCGCAGCTCGTCGAGGGGGACCAGGCGGACGGCCCGGCCCCCGCTGAGGACCAGGCCGGACTCCGGCCCGGCGTACGTCCCGTGGAGCACGACGGTGGACTCGTGGAGGCCGGGGTGCCGGGGGTCGGGGAGGGCACGCAGCCCGTCGACCCGGACGCCGGCCTGCTCCAGCACCTCCCGCGCGCCGGTCTCGTACGCGGTCTCCCGGCCCTCGCGCCGACCGCCGATCGCGGTCCACAGGCCGGGGTGAGCGGTGCCCGGCCCGTCGTCGCGCAGGTTCAGCAGGAGGCGTCCGCCGTCCGGGCCGGTCACGAACGCGACGACGCCCTCGAAGTCCCGTGCGACGCCGTGCCGGTCGACGGCGCCGGTCGCCGGGCGCTCGCCGTAGAGGGTGAGGCCGGAGCGGCGGGCGCGGTCGACCAGCAGCAGCCGGCCGTAGTCGGCCGGCCGCATGACGGAGTGCCAGTCGTGCAGGCTCCGGGTGGCCCATTCGGTGTGCTCGTGGGAGAGCCGGATCCGGCGCAGTTGCCCGTCGTCGAGCCGTCCGCCCCAGAAGACGTGGCCGGTCTGGTGCAGCGGCCAGTAGGCGCCGGGGGAGAAGTGCACCACGGCGAGCAGCTGTTGGCGGGCGACGACCTCGGGGTTCTCGGCCGCGAGGTCGAGGCCGAGTTCCTCCCGGGCCTCGCGCAGCGCGGTGTCCCACGGGGATTCGCCGGGGTCGGTGTCGCCGCCGGGGAACTGCCAGCGGTCCGGGTCGAGGGCGTTGCGCAGGCACAGCGCCCGCCCGGCGGAGTCGGTGAAGTAGAACGACCCGTACAGGTTGGACAGGGCGATGTCGCGCACGTACCGGCTGATCGGCCGCCAGCCGGGCTGTGCCCGGTGCCGGTGCACGAAGGCGAGGACGTCGCGGTAGCCGTCGCTGGTCGGCGGCGGGTCGGCGAGGTCGGCCCAGGCGAAGCGGTCGTGCTCGGTGAGGGTCACCGGGGTGCCGTCGGGCACGGTGGTGGTGAAGACGAACTGGCGGAACCTGCGGCCCCCGGCGTCGGTGAAGTCCAGCGTCCGCAGGTACTCCAGGTCCTCGGGGCCGGCCGTGATGCCGGTCTCCTCGACCAGCTCGCGCAGCGCGCCGGCCCGTACGGCCTCGCCGGGTTCCAGGCCGCCGGCCGGGTAGTCCCAGAACCCGGGGAGCGCGTCGTCGGCGCGGCGGCGCAGCACCAGCACCCGTCCGGAGGCGTCGAGGACGACCACGCCGACGGCCAGTCGATCGAATCCCAGGGCGAGCGCCCGTCGGGCCAGGAGGTCGTAGTCGATCACGGTGTGCCGCCTTCCGTAGGGTCGTTTCCAGCCGGTGCCCTACCCACCCCGCCGGCGGCCGCAACGGGTGCCGCGCCCGGTCCGCCGGTCGCCGGCAGGGGGCGGCGGCCGCGACGACCCCGGTGCCGCCGGGTGGAACCGGGCCCGGCCGCTCTCCTGACCGGGAAAAGGAAATCCGGCCCTTCGGAGAGCCGAAGGACCGGATAACCGGAGAACCGGATTGCCGGGGGATCCCGGCGACCGCCCGTCAGAGCCGCTCGGGCACCGGGTTGCCGACCGCCTCGATGGCGCGGCGGAGCGGGACCTTCACGAGCACCGCGAAGCCGATCACGAAGAACACCAGCAGCGAGATGATCGCCGAGCGGTAGCTGCCGGTGATCTGGTATGCGAGGCCGAACACCAGCGGGCCCATCCAGCTGGTGCCGCGGTCGCTGACCTTGTAGAGGCTGAAGTACTCGGCCTCCCGGCCGGCCGGGATGAGGTGGGAGAACAGCGAGCGCGAGAGCGCCTGGCTGCCGCCGAGGACCAGGCCGATCATGCAGGCCAGCGCGTAGAACCAGGCGGGCTGGTGGGCGGGCATGAAGTAGCCGAGGGCGAGGGTGATCACCCAGCCGACCAGCGAGCCCAGGATGGTCCGCTTGGCGCCGTGCCGCTGGGCGATCCGGCCGAGCAGCAGGGCGCCGCCGATCGCCACCACCTGGACCAGGAGGACGGCGGTGACCAGGGAGGTCTGCTCCATGCCGAGTTCCTCGCTGCCGTAGAGCGAGGCCTGGGAGACGACGGTCTGGATGCCGTCGTTGTAGCAGAGGAAGGCGGCGAGGTAGAGCAGCGTGAGCGGGTGCTTGCGCATGCCCTTCAGGGTGCGGCCGAGTTCGCGCAGGCTCCCGGCGGCGGGCTGGTCGGCCTTGGCCGCGGCCCGCTCGGGCGTGAGGCCGGCCCGGGAGGGCAGCCGCAGCATGGGGACGATCGTGAACAGGGCCCACCACAGCCCGGCCGAGGCCAGGCAGATCCGCACGGCCGTGCCGGAGGAGACACCGAGCGCGTCGTGGCCCTCGAACAGCGCCAGGTTGGCGATCAGCAGCAGTCCGCCGCCCGCGTAGCCGTAGGCCCAGCCCTTGGAGGAGACGGCGTCCCGTTCGTCGGGCGCGGCCAGGCCGGGGAGGTAGGCGTAGGACAGCGCGACCGACACCGCGTACGCGATGTTGGCGACCACCAGCAGCGCGCCGCCGAGGAGGTAGCGGTCGCCGTCGAGGAAGAACATCCCCACCGTGGCGAGCGCCCCGACGTACGCGAAACCGCACATCAGTTCCTTGTGCCGCCCGGTGCGGTCGGCGACGGTGCCGGTCAGCAGCATCACCGCGACCGAGACCAGCACGGAGAAGGAGACCGTGTACGGGAAGAACGATCCTGCGCGGATCGACAGCCCGAGCGGGTGCACGTCCCCGGAGGCGTCGGCGGCGTTCTTGGCCACCGAGGTCAGGTACGGCCCGAGGAACACCGTCAGGACGGTGGCGGAGAAGGCGGCGTTCGCCCAGTCGTTGATGTACCAGCCGAACTGCATCCGGCGCAGGGCCCGGCTGTCGGCGTCGTCCGCCGGGGTGGTCGCCGGGTCGGCTGCCGGGCCGGCCGGTGGATCGTCCGGCAGGTGCGTCGCCGAGTTCGTGGTGCTCATGGGTTCCCCATCACCGTGCTGGAGCCGGTACTGCCGTCCGTCCAGCAGCCGCGCTCGCCGAGGACGTCCCGGAGGACGTCGATGCGATCGGCCATGATGCCATCCACACCGAGGTCGAGGAGAGCCCTGATCCGTGTGGGATCGTCCACAGTCCAGACGTGGACCTGCAGGCCGAGGCGGTGGGCGGCCCTGACGAAGGCCCGGTCGACGACCCGTACGCCCCGGTGCCGCTCCGGCACCTGCGCGCAGATCCCGGCGTACGGCGCCCCGCGCCCGGGCAGCAGCGGCCCGGCCAGCGAGCGCAGCCGCAGCCGGGCCACCTCGCGCGGGCCGAGCGAGGTGGCGAGCCGGGGGCCGGCGGCGGCGCGGACGGCGGCCAGTCGGCTGTCGGAGAAGCCGCCGACGCAGACCCGGTCCCAGGCGCCGGTCCGGCGGACCGCCTCGACCAGCGGGGCGACGGCCGGCGCCGCCTTGACGTCGATGTTGAAGCGGGCCCCGGGGAACGCGTCGAGCAGGTCCTCCAGCAGCGGCACCGGTTCGGTGCCGCCGATCCGGGCCTGCCTGACGGTCTCCCAGGGCAGCTCCGCCACCGTTCCGGCGCGGTCGGTGACCCGGTCGAGTCGGGAGTCGTGGAACGCCACCAGTACGCCGTCGCGGGTGGCGTGCACGTCCGTCTCCAGGTAGCGGTACCCGAGCGCGACGGCGGCCTCGAACGCCGCCAGCGAGTTCTCGGGATGCCCGAGGTCGCCGCCCCGGTGCGCGAAGGCCAGCGGCCCCGGATGGTCGAGGAAGGCGTGCATGTGGTGCTCCGAGCTGCAGGAAAGGGGAGGCCGCGTCGTCCGCTCCGCCGCCGTCCCGGAGCGCGCGCGTTACAGTATTACGCACTCTGTCAAGCGGTAATGCGTGTCCTCGCCGCCCCTGCCGCGATGAAGCCGCTGACCGAAGCAGAGATCCGTGCCGCGTTCCTGAACTGCACCAAGGGCGAGGCCAAGCGCCTGCACGTCCCCCGCGACCTGGCCGAACGCCCCTGGGGGGATCTCGACTTCCTCGGCTGGCGGGACCCGCAGGCCCCCGACCGGGCCTACCTCGCCACCGAGCTGGACGGCCGTCCGGCGGCCGTTGCGCTGCGCAGCCCCGCCGCGGCCTCCTGGCAGGCGCGGCGCAGCATGTGCTCGATCTGCGTGACCACTCACACCGGCGGGGTCTCGCTGATGGTCGCCGCGAAGGCGGGTAGGGCCGGGCAGCAGGGCAACTCCGTGGGGGCCTACATCTGCAGTGACCTCGCCTGCCCGCTGTACGTCCGGGGGCTGAAGGACGCCGGCGCGGGCGTGGTCGTACACGAGTCGCTCACGCGGGAGGAGAAGGTCCGGCGATCCGTCGCCAATCTCGCCGCGTTCATCGCGAAGGTCACGGCATGACCCGTGCATGATTTCTTTTGATACTGGACATGACAGAGTTTCGGGCGAGGCGGACTTCCGCGTCAGAGGTCGTGCAGGAATCAACATTTCGGGGGCATTTCGCGCCCCGCGATCGATCGGGTGTCTTTATCTTGTGACCTCGGCCACAGCGGGAATACCTGTCGCACTTTTCGACAGTGGCCGATTTCATGGCCGAAATGCTGCGCAGTGGCTTGATGTCATCTGACTATTCGTCAGAAGTTCGGATTTGATGGCAGTGTGTGTGTAGCCGTACCACCTTCTGACCTGGTGCACACCGATCGTGTACACGATGACGAATGGCTGAACTGTGCGCATGACCCGTTCGGATCGCAACGAAGCGACCACGCGGCCCCGCCTCACCGGCGGAAGTCTCGCCCTCCAGGAGTTCTCCGAGCTCGCCGGCAACGTCGGCGGCTACCCCTATGTGAAAATCGTGCTCGACCGCGCCGAGTCGGTGCTGCACTTCATCGACGGCGCGGACGGCACGCTCCACGTCCGCTACATCGCGTGCGAGATCCTCGGCATGACGATCGACGAACTCGCCGGTCGGCTTGATTCGTTCAATGACGATGTCTACCGGAATCCCGACCGCCGTTTCCAACTCGGCACCCTCGCCCTGCACACCCGGGGCGGTTCGGCCGCGGAAACGGACGACGGCCGGGCGGCCGACGCCTTCCTCTCGCTGGAGACCGTCGACGTCGACACCATGTCCGCGGACATGCTGCGCTCCTTCTACCACCGGGTCCGCGAGCACATCGACCCGTCGCTGCCGCTGGTCCTCAAGCCGGCCAACCACCGGCAGGAGGGCTACGTCGCCGCGATCCCGGAGAGCGAGATACCGCGCGTCCTGTCCCACGAGCTCTACTCCACGGCCGCGTTCGTGCCGCTGAACCCCGGACAGGCCCACGGGCGGCTGCGGGTGTTCCGCTCCGAGGCGGAGTACCGGGCCGACCCCGAGCCGCTGGCGTGGCACGACATCGTGGTGATGCCCCGGGTGCCCGAGGACGTCCCCCGGGTGTCCGGCATCATCCACACCGAACACACCACCCCGCTCTCCCACATCAACGTGATGGCCGCCGGGTGGCGGATCCCCAACGCCGTCGGCATCGGCGCCCTCGACCGGATCGAGCGGGCCGGACTGGCCGGCGGGTGGGTCCACTACCGGGTCGACACCGACGCCACCGACCTCCACCTCGACGCCGCGCCGCCGCGTGCGGCCGGCGACCGGCCGGAACCGGCACCGGGGGAACGGGTCACCGTGGACCTGCCCGACCTCACGCCCACCCCCGTCACCCCGCTCACCGAACTGCGGGCCGGCGACCACGTCCGCTTCGGCACCAAGGCCGCCAACCTCGGCGAACTCACCCACCTGCTGCAGCACGGCTCCCCGCGCTGGCTCGGGTTCTACCGCGTCCCGCGGCCGCCCCGCGACAACCTGCTGCGCTACCTCGCCCGGCAACTCGGCCTCCCGGAGGACGCGGACGCCGCCGAGCTGGACTGCGCCGCGCAGCGCCTGGTGAAGGAGTACGCCCACGTGCCGCGCGGGATCGTGCTGCCGTTCTCCCTCCAGCAGCACTTCCTGGACTCCTCGCCGGAACTGCGCGAGGCCCTCGACCGGCTCGACTCCGCGCTCGGGGACGACTCCGCGCTCGGGGACGACTCCGTGCTCGGGGACGATCCCGCGCCCCGGGACGGGACGGCGGGCGTCGACGGACTCTGCCTCGACGCGCAGCGGCTGATCCGCACCACCCCGCTGCCCGACCCGGTCCGCACCGAGATCGACCGGGCACTCGACCGGCACCTGTACGGCGCGCCCGTCCTGGTCGTCCGGAGCTCCTCCAACGCCGAGGACCTGGCCGGCTTCTCGGCCGCCGGACTCTACGAGTCGGTGGCGCACGTCAGCGGCACGGACGCGGTCGCCGACGCGGTCCGGGAGGTGTGGGCCTCGCTGCTGTCGCCGCGCGCCGTACGGCTGCGGCACCAGGCCGGCATCCCGCTGGACCACTGCCGCATGGGCGTGGTCGTCCAGGAACAGGTCGGCGCCACCGTCGGCGGCGTCCTGGTCACCTGCAACCCGCTGAGCCCGCGGGACTTCCGCAGCGTCTACCTCAACATCTCGCCGCGCTCGGTGACCGAGGTGGTCACCGGCGAGGGAGCCCCGCTCCAGTACCTCTGCAACACCATGGAGGGCGGCAGCCGCACCGTCTCGCTGGGCACCGCCGCCGCCGACCTGGACACCGCGACCAAGGAGGTCGTGGGCCGGCTCGCCCTGATCAGCCGGCTGCTGCAGTCGCACTTCTCGCCCGACGAGAGCCACTCCGCCCCGATCGACATCGAGTGGGCGATCGAGGGCGACCGGGTCAACCTGCTGCAGCTGCGGCCCTTCCGCACCGCCGGCTGACCCCGGGCCGGGCGCGCCGCCACGGCCGGCCGACCCACGGCCGGGCGGTGGCCCCCGCCCGGCCGTGCGACCGTCGCCGCCCGCGAGCGCACCGCCCGCAACCGCATCACCCGCGGCCGCACCGGCCGACCGGGCCCGGGGCCGACCGTGCCCCGGGCCGAGTGAACTTCCTTCAGGAGAAAGCACCGTGAAACGGATCCTGTACGTCTACGTCAAGGGCGGAGCCCCGCTCGAGTACGCCTTCCCCCGGATCGCCGACTGCGGGGAACTGCACGTCCTCGCGCTGGCGCCGCTGCCCACCACCGCCGAGGAGGTGTGGCGGCCCCGCTGCACCGGCATCGAGCTGGTCCCGGAGGCGCCGCGCGGCGACGCCCTGGTCGACCTGATCGTGGAGCACGCCGAGTCCATCGGCGCCGACGCGGTGCTGACGCTCTCGGAGTTCGCGGTGCTGGCCGTCGCGCACGCCGCGAGCCGGCTCGGCCTGGCCGGACCGGGCGAGGGGATCGTCCGGGCCCGTGACAAGCGGCTGATGCGGGAGGCCTGGGCCGCCGCAGGGGTGCCGATCCCCGGGTTCCGCCGGGTCGACAGCCTCGCGGACCTGGACGCCGCGCTGGCCGAGTTCACGCCCCCGCTGCTGCTCAAGCCCGCCTGGGGCGCCGGTTCGGTCGCCCAGATCGTGCTCGACTCCGCCGCGGACGCCGCCCCGGCGTGGGGCGAGATCGAGCGCGGACTGCAGGCCGGCAGCCGGGTCGGCATGAACGAGCTCTACGCCCCGGACACCGACCGGGACCGACTGGTCGAGGAGATCGCCCAGGGATCCACCGAGGGCTGGTACGAGGAGCCCGGCTACGGCGACTACGTGAGCGTGGAGGGGATCGTCGCGGACGGCGTGTACCGTCCGCTGGCCATCACCGCCAAACTGCCGACCGTGCCGTCCTTCGTCGAGGTGGCCAGCACCTCGCCCTCCGTCATGGCGGTGCCGCTGCAACGCCGGATCGAGGAGGTCTCGCGGCAGGCCGTCGACGCGCTCGGCCTGGAGAACTGCGGCACCCACACCGAGCTCAAGCTGATGAAGGACGGCGAGCTGGTGGTCATCGAGACCGCGGCCCGCTTCGGCGGCCTGCTGACGACCCGGCAGGTCCACGAGGTGTTCGGACTCGACCCGATCGGGATGCTCGTCCGCCAGCTGCTCGGCGAGCCGGTCGACTACCCCGAGGCCATGCTCACCGAGGGGGTCCGGGCCGCCGCCTCGGTCGCCGTCGTCCCGGCCGACGCGTTCGGCCTGCCCTGGCGCACCCGGCCGGTGTGGAACCCCCGGGCCGTGGACTGGTCGAGCCTGCTGTCCCCGGGCAGCATCATCGAGGCCGTCCCCGGCTTCGCCATGCCGGCCGGGCAGCCGGTGCCCGCCTTCGACCCCTCCGCGGGTTCTCGCAACTGGCTCGGGGTCTACCTGCTCAGCGCCGTCGACGCCGACACCCTGCAGCGCGACTGCAACGCGGTGCTGAACGGCCTGGAAGCGGCCCTGCACCGCGCCGCCGACCAGGCCGCCGACCCGGCCGCCGACCGCTGATCCCGTCCGTCCCCTGCTGAGGAATCCGATGCGTGTACTGTTCGCCGGCGCGCCCGGCGTCGGCCATCTCTTCCCGCTGGTCCCGTTGGCCCGGGCGATGCGCGAACTCGGCCACGAGGTCGCGGTGGCCTCGATGGACGGCGGCGAGCCGGTCGCCGAGTCCGGGCTGCCCTACCTGCCGCTCGCCCCCGGCGTCGACTGGCGCCGGGAGATCCGGGAGGCCGGCCGCACCGAGCGGCCCGACCTGATGCGGCGGGTCGTCGAGACCAACGCGGCCGACCGCGAGGCGTTCGTCCCGCTGGCCGCCCACGTCAACAGCAGGGTGGCCGACGCGACCGTCGACCTCGCCGCGCGGTGGCGGCCCGACCTGGTGATCCACGAGTACCTGTTCCCGGTCGCCCTCCTCGCGGCGACCGCCCTGGGCGTGCCCGCCGTCCAGCACGACCTCGGATTCGTCCGCACCCCCGGGCTGCGCGCGCTGATGCTCGCGGAGATGGCCGACACCTTCGCCCGACACGGAATCGACCCACTGCCCGAACCGGCCACCACCGTCGACCTCGCCCCGCCGAGCATGGCCGGGGCCGAACGGTACGGCTGCACGCTGCGGCCCGTCGCCTACAACGGCGAAGGCGCCCTCCCCGAGCCCCTGGCCGCAACCGCCCACCGCCCGCGGGTGGCGGTCACGCTCGGCACCGTACCGCCCAAGACCGACGGCCTGACCAGGATCGAGCGGGTGATCGCGGCCGCCGCCGAGGTCGACGCCGACTTCGTCCTGGCCACCGGCGAACTCGACCTCGCCACGCTCGGCACCCTGCCCGACAACGTCCACGCGTACGGCTGGGTACCCTGGCGGGCCCTGCTGGGCACCAGCGCCGCCGCGATCCACCACGGCGGCAGCGGCACCGCGCTCGCCGCCCTCGACGCGGGCGTCCCGCAACTCGCCCTGCCCGACGGCTCCGACCGCTTCATCAACGCCGAGGCGGTCCGCGACCGCGGCGCCGGTCTCAGCGCGGGCGCCGAGGAGATCGGCCCGGAACTCCTGGACCGCCTGCTCACCGACGCGGCCCTGGCCCGGACAGCCCGCGAGGTCAGTGCCGAGATCGCGGCGATGCCGGGCCCGGTGGAGGTGGCGGAACGCCTCGCGGGTCTCGTCGGCTGAGGCCGCCGGGACAGCCGGGCCGAGGCCGGTCGGCGGGGGCCAGGACCCCCGCCGGCCGGGCCCGGTGGGCCACTCCGGGCCTCCCGGCGGGGCCACTTCCCGTCGGGCCGTCCCTGTGCGAGGCTGCCGACCGAGCGGTCCGGCCGTCGGACGGGGGAGGAACCAGACATGCCCGAGCAGGGCCCGGAGCACTCGCGCGGCTTCCGAACCGTCAACCGGATCAGTGGTGAGGTCAACGGCCCGGTGATCCAGGCGGACATGATCATCGGTGACATCCACGTGGGGCCCGACGGCGTTCGGCACCAGGGTGTGGCTCCGGTGGTCTCCGTCGAGCTGTTCGGCACCAGCAGCACCTTCGTCTCCTACGAGGCCGACGACCAGCGGTTGAGGAACGTCTGCGTCGGGGTGAAGGTGCTGGTCGAGGGTCTCACGGCGCAGGCGGTCGTGCTGCGCGGGCTGCGGCCCGTCATCGACGCGCGCAGGCCGGCGCGTCCGGCCGCCATCACCGCCGGGATGGCCGCACCCCTCGGGGAGCGGGGCTTCGAGGTCGATCTGGACGCCGAATCCCCGCTGCTCGTCGCGGCATCTCCGGGGGTTCCTGACTTCCCCTACACGGTCACCAACGGTGACCCGGAGCTGTTCGCGATCGCACCCCGCTCGTCGTTCGAGGTCGACTGGCACCTCGAACTCGACTGGACCAGCGCCGGGCGCAGCGGCACGGTCGTCATCGACCGGGGCGGCCACCCGTTCGAATTCCTGCCCGAGCCGACGGCCTGGGCGCCACCGCCACCGCCGTCGGCGACGACCGCTGTCGGGCCCTGGGCGCCACCGGTCGCCGGTGGGGCCCGGCCGCCGTCCCGCCTCGCCGATCCCGATGTCCGGACGTGAACTCCGGCTCAGGGAAGGGGCGCTGAGCCCGGCACACCGAAGACCTGGCACACCGAAGAGCGGCACACCGAAGAGCCGGCGCGCCGAACATCCGAGGCGCGCGTGCCCGCCGTCACCTACCCCGGCGAGCTCAGGACAGGTCCCAGGCCTGGATCGTCAACAACCGGTCGGCCGGACACGCGGCGATCCGCTCCGGATCCGACTCCATCGCGCGGATCACCCGGGAGAACGGCCCGGAACCGGCACCCGGCACCGCGCCGGCGGCGAACAGCGGCAGGACGTGCTCCGCACGGGCCGTGTAGCGGTTCGGGTAGCCGCCGTGCAGCAGCTGTTCGGCCTTGCCCGCGGCCACCAATTCCTCGACCCAGCCGATCCCGCTCACGCCGACCTCCCACGTCGCGAGGAGCGCCGCCCGGAACTGCTCGCGGCCGGCCCGGTCGATCTCCTCGGGGGCCAGTTCCGTCACGCCGATCCACCAGCCGAGCATGATTCCGACCCCTCCCCGTCGACGGCACTCGTGCGGAAGCCTACTGCGGGGGAGGTGAGTTGTCGGTGCCGTGCGGTGGAGCGGGGTCCGACCCACGACCCGCCGGGTACGGCCCGGAGGTGCCCGGCGGCCCGCCCGTACGTCCGCTCCGGTTCCGGCCCCGTCCACTCCGCCCGTCCACCCCGCCTGTTGGCCCCGCCCGTTCGCCCTGCCCGTTCGCCCTGCCCGTTCACCCCGGCGGGCGACCGTCGGCTCAGGCGACCAGGTCGGGCAGCCGGGCCCCCGGCGGGCGGGACACCGATCCGGCCGGCAGCTCCCGGCCGAGCCGGAGCAGCGCCTCCACCGGAACGCCGTACGTCAGGACGCGGTCCGCGTCCCGGGTGTGCTGGACCGCCGGGTCCAGGACGCCGGGGAACCGGGTCCGGGTGCAGGTGCGCAGTTGGACGGCCGCGACCCACGGCAGGGCCATGCCGATGCCCGCGTAGGCGCGGGCGCGACCGTCGGGCCAGGTCGGGTCGAGGGCGTGGCCGTCGCCGTCCACGCACCAGGCGTGGTGGGTCACGGCGCCGTCGTCCTCGATCACGTAGCCCTCGACGTACGCCAGGGCGGGCGACCTGCGCGCGATGCGCCAGGCGTTGCGGAAGCTGGCGCCGCCGTTGCCCCGGCGGGGCATGCCGGCCGGCCAGGGGGACGGGCTCTGCAGCCGCCCCTGGGCGAGGACCACGGCCTCGGCGGTCAGCGCGCCGCGTGAGGCCGCAGCCCGCAGCGCGTCGACAAGGACCCGCTCGTGGCGGGAGGTTCCGGCGTTCACGGTGGAGGACACGCTGGTCAGTCTTCTCAACCCCCAAGGGCGGCGCGAGAAGTACTACGCCATCCGATGCCGCGGCCCGCCCTACACGGCGCCGAGGAAGCCCGGGTCGCCCGGCCCCAGCCGTCCCGCGAACTCGGCCGCGACCCCGAGGACTTCGCGCATCGGCACGGCCCGCCGGGTCGTGGCGGAGAGGTCCGTCTGCGCCTCCTCGGACCACAGGAACGGGTAGACGGTGATGCCCTGCGAGGGGGCGAGCTCCCCGGCCTCGGTACGCCAGCCGGGCCAGCGCAGCCCCTCGTAGAACGCCTCCGGGCCGCCCGAGAGGAGCCAGGACACCCAGGCGGAGTGGCCCATGTCCAGGGCCTCCCACTCCAGTGTGTCGGGGGCGAAGTAGGTCATCTGCCCCGGCACGCCCGGACGGCCCGCCGCCGCGGGGTCGTGGCCGTTGAGCGTGAAGACGCCGCCCACGGCGTCGTGGCCGACCACCAGACCGGTCGCCGGGTGCCAGGCCGGGTCGAACGCGCCGGGGAACCCGTTGACCTGCCCCAGGCTCGGCAGGCCGCCCTCCGCGGCCGGGCCGCCGCCGAAGACGCGCACCCAGCCGTGGTCCAGGAGCATTCCGCCGGTGTTCAGCACCAGGGAGCCGAGCACGGAACGGGCGGTGACCTGCAACTGCAGCAGGCAGCGGCGCCCCTCCTCGCGGTCGGCGGGCAGCACCCGGGCGGGCACCGGACTCCCCGCGAGCGCCGCCTGCAGCTCCGGCCACGCCGGATCGTCCACCTCGGTCAGTTCGTCGATCGCGCGCATCCGAGGATGATCGCACCGCGCTGGGGTGTTGCGGCGGGCGGGGTCACGCCCTGATCGCCACCGGCGCCGCGAGGACGCGCGCCGCAGCTCCTCCCGGCGGCCGATCTGCCGGACGAGCGCAGCCCGGTCGTGCGCGGGGGCCGCGTGCTCCCCGTTCACCGGCCAGGGCACCAGCGTGGCCCTGACCGCCGCCTACGTCCTGGCCGGCGAGCTGCACGCGGCGGACGGCGACCACGGCACCGCGTACCCGGTCTACGAGCGGCGGCTGCGCGGCCACGTGGCGGCCAGCCAGGCCGTCCTGGAGCCGACCACCCGCTACGACGGCGACGGGCGCGACCGACCGAGGGACGGCACGGCCGTCGGGCCGGAGCCGGAGGCGGCCCTCCGCGCCGCCACCGCCTTCGACCTGCCCGACTACTGACGGACCGACAGCCGGGGGCGTCCCGGGCGGTCCGCCGGCCGGGACCGGCGTGAGCTCAGCCCGCGAAGGGGTCCTCCAGCACCGGGACGCACGGCGACAGCAGCGCCTCGGTGTGCTCGGTGACCCGGCCCCGGACCATCCGGAGGACCCGGACGTCGTTCCCGTGCGCGCCGTCCTCGTCATCGCGCACGTGCAGCAGGCCGTACGAGCCGGGTGCGCGCTCGCCGACCTCGCGGAAGAGGTCGAGGAGCGACGGGGCTGGGTGGTTCGGCTGGCCGCCGAGGTGGAGGAAGAGCGACCCGTTCATCCACCGCAGGTCGAGCAGGTACGGGGAGGCGAGGTCGTCGATCCGCCGCTGGATGCCGTCCGCGATCTCCCGCAGTCGGGCTTCGACGACGCGGATGTCGTCGTCCTCGGCTTCGGCGGTTTCCAGGACGTTGATCCACCCGTGGTACTCGAACATGGCACCGGAGCCTACCGATCGGTGTCCACCGGCCGGCTCCCGCCGGTGGGCAGCCCGCTGCCGTCCAGCAGGGCGTGGAGGCGTTCGGCGGACAGGGCCGGGTTGGCGGCCGCGCCCTCGACGAGGGCCGGGTCGGCGGAGACCGGGGCGGGGATCGAGGTCGGCGTCGAGGCCGAGACCGAGGACGGCGGCGATCCGTCCGGGAGGGGCGGGGAGGACAGGAGGCGTTCGAGCAGGTCGAGGGGCAGCAGCGGGTTCGCCGCCGCGGCCCGTCGGACCCGCGGATCCGGGTCGGTCAGTTCCCGGACGGGTGGCCCCGCGAGGCCGGTGTCGGCGGCGGCCAGGGCGCGCACCTCCGGGTCCTCGTGGTCGAGGAGGGGGGCCAGCCCGGTGCGGGGGAGCCGGGCCAGGGTGAGCAGGTAGGGGCGCTGTCCGGGCGTGGCGAGGAAGGCGTCGAGGACGATCGCGGGCGGGGCCAGCGGGTGGTTGTAGGCGAGGATGTGCCGCACGTCCTCGTCCGGGTCCTCGGCCAGGCGCTGCACCACTTCCCGCGGCAGCCGGGAGCAGGTCGCGGCGACCCGGCGCAGGACGGGCTCCGGGGAGGACGCGCACGCCTCGTACCAGCCCGGCTCCGGTTCGACGAACATCTCGCCGACGGGGCCGACCCGTTCGGCCGGCAGTCCGATGATCCGGTCGATGGCCCGCTGTTCCGGCCGGGTGCGGGGGAGGGGGTGCAGCAGGGCCCGGGTCCGTACGGCCGCCACCGGGTCCCGGGCCAGTTCGGCGAGCAGGGCCGGGTCCGCGTCGGCCCGGGCGGCGACGCGTTCGCGCACGTCAGGGTCGGGGTCGCGGGCGAGGCGGGCGAGGAACTCGCGGGGCGTGTGCGGGTTCCGGGCCAGCGACGACAGGTCGCGGCCGTCCGTGAGGCAGCGCTGCGCCACGGCGGGGGAGACGGCGTAGTTGATCAGCAGGAGGTTCCGGGCGTGGCAGTCCTGCTCCGGCAGGTCGGTCTCCATCGCCGCCGGGTCCAGGTGCCGCCTGTGCCGCCGCGCCGCCTCGGCCACCGCGGGCTCGGGGTCGGCGAGCAGTGCCTCGCGCTGCGCGGCGGTGAGCCACAGCCACTGGCCCGCGGCCTTCGCCCGCAGCCCGGGGTTCGGGTGGTGGAGCATCCGGCGGTGGAACTCGTTCGGGATCTGCTGGGAGAAGTCCAGCTCGGAGGCGATCTCGGCGGCGGTCAGCAGCCCGTCCGGGTGCTCGCCGTCCCGCGCGGTCATCAGGGTTTCCAGCACGTCGTGGGGCAGCGCTTCGACGGTGCCGAAGCGTGGACGCGGTCCGCCCGCCAGCCGGGCCCGGACAAGGGCGTCGGGGTCGTCGACCAGCCGGCCGCGCTGCTCGGGCGGCACGTACCGGTTGCGGGCGAACGCGCCGCGCACCGCGCGGTCCGGGTGGGCGAGCACCGCCTCGACGACCTCCGCCGGAAGGGCGCGCCCTTCGCACAGGGTCGGCCACGCCGGGCGTGCCGACGGGTCCAGCAGGCGCAGGAGGACCCCGGACGGCGCGCCGGGGTTGGCAGCGACGCCGCGCAGCCGGGCTTCGACCAGCGGGGAGCCCGAAGGAGCGGAATCCGTACGGGAGGAGGAAGGCATTGGGGCATTCTTTCAGTGACCGGCACCGACTCACACCGGAGAGTGACCCGATGACGGACCGGACGACGGACGGGACGGCTGACCCGATGACGGACCCGAGCCGGAGCGGCCCTCCGAAACGTCACGTCTACCTCGACCCCGACGGCTGCGGCGGGGGCTGGGTGTTCGTCATCGTGGCGGCGCCCACGGGTGTCGTCTACCGGACCCAGTGCGGGGGCTACGCCTGCGCGCAGTACGAGCAGGAGGGTTACCTGTCCCCGCACTACGGGACGGACCTGGACACGGACCTGAAGGCGTTCTTCGTCGGCGAGCTGAAGGGTTACGGCACCCGCGGCCGGATGTGGCAGCCCGACGAGCTGGCCCGACTGCGCTCCCTCGTGGACGACTTGGGCATCTACGGTGCGGATCGGTACGACGAGCTGTACCCGCCCTCCCTCGTGCTGGACGAGTCCAGGCTCGCGGAGCTGGCCGAGGCCTGGGTCCCGGTGGTCACTCCCGACGGCCCGGGCGTCCTGGTCTGGGAGAACTCCGACTGACCGGACCGTTGCGGGAACGCTCCTACGGCGGGGGCGAGTTCACGGGCGGCGACGTGTCGGGGCCCGCCGGGGCGCTCCCGGCCGGCCGCGGGAGAATCCGTGCAGGGCTCTCCGACGGAGGACGTCAAGGAGGACGTCAAGACTGCGGCGTCGGCTCCGACCACGGTCCGGAGGGCCCTGCCGAGGCCCGTACACCCGAGGGAGTCACGAGATGAAGTTCCTGATCAGCCTGCACATCAACCCGGCCGTGCTGGACGCGCTGACCGACGAGGAGAAGGAGGCGATCGGCGTCGGGCACGGCCGGTTCATCGAGGAGTTGAAGGAGTCGGGTGAGCTGATCCTGACGCAGGCGCTGGTCGATCCGTCGCAGGCCGCCGTGGTGACGGTCCGCAACGGGCAGCCGGTGGTGACCGACGGGCCGTTCCTGGAGGCGAAGGAGTTCCTGGGCGGCTTCTACCTGATCGACTGCGAGGACAAGGACCGGGCGGTCGCGCTGGCGGCCCGGATCCCGGACACCCGGATCGAGGGCCTGGGTGTCGAGGTGCGACAGGTGATGTTCTCCGACGGAAACTTGGAGGCATGACAGCACCGACACCACCACCGGCACCACCACCTACCCCGTCGGCACCAGGGCGAGGACCGGGCATCGAGGACCTGCTGCGTGGGCTCACGCCGCAGGTCCTCGGCACGCTGGTACGGAAGTACGGCCGGTTCGAGGGGTGCGAGGACGCGGTCCAGGAAGCGGTCCTCGCCGCCGCCGTGCAGTGGCCGTCCGAGGGGGTGCCGGGCAATCCGCGGGGCTGGCTGGTGACGGTCGCCTCCCGGCGGCTGGTCGACCAGGTGCGCAGCGACCGCGCGCGGCGCGAGCGGGAGTCGGCGACGGCAGCCGCCGAGGTGGTGCCGGGGGAGGTGCCGGACACCGACGACACGCTCCTGCTGCTGTTCCTGTGCTGCCACCCGGCGCTGACCGCCGCCTCGCAGACCGCCCTGACGCTGCGGGCGGTCGGCGGGCTGACCACGGCGGAGATCGCCCGCGCCTTCCTGGTGCCGGAGGCGACGGTGGCGGCCCGGATCAGCCGGGCCAAGCAGCGGATCAGGGCCGCGGGCAGTTCGTTCGTCCTGCCCGGGGACGCCGACCGCGAGGAGCGGCTGCGGGTCGTCCTGCACGTGCTCTACCTGATCTTCAACGAGGGGTACACCGCGTCGTCGGGCGGCGAGCTGGACCGCGCCGACCTCGCGCGCGAGGCGATCCGGCTGACCCGGTCGGTGTACGCGCAGCTGCCCGGGGACGGCGAGGTGGCCGGGCTGCTCGCGCTGATGCTGCTGGCCCACGCCCGTCGGCCGGCCCGGACGACGGCCGCCGGTGACCTGGTCCCGCTGGAGGAGCAGGACCGTACGGCGTGGGACCGCGCGCTGATCGACGAGGGCACCGCGCTGGTCAAGGAGGCGCTGGCCGTGCCGTCGCTGGGGCCGTACCGGCTGCAGGCCGCGATCGCGGCCACGCATGCCGACGCGGCCTCCGCCGGGGACACCGACTGGCGGCAGGTGCACGGGCTCTACCTGATCCTGGAGCGGGTCGCGCCCAATCCGGTGGTCACCCTGAACCGGGCCGTCGCACTGGCCGAGGTCGAGGGCCCGCAGGCCGGGCTGGCGCTCCTGGCGACCCTGGATGCGGACGCCCGGATGGCCGGGCACCACCGGCTGCTGTCGGTCCGGGCGCACCTGTTGGAGAAGGGCGGCGACCCGGCCGGGGCGTACGAGCACTACCGTCGTGCCGCCCGGGCCACGCCCAGTCTCGCCGAGCAGCGGTACCTGGAGGGCCGGGCGGGGCGGGTGCGGCCGTGCTGAGGCCTGCGCCCGTGGCCGGGCCGGGTCCGTGGTCGCGGTCCGGGCGGGTGCCGGCGGCGCCGGCGGGTGTCAGAGGCCGAGGGCGTCGGCGGTCTGCTCGGCGGTCCAGGCGAACAGGTCGCCTGCCGGGTCGAGCGAGCCGACCAGGTGGCCGTGGAGTTCGAAGCCGATCAGGCCGACGAGCTGGACCCAGGCCGACACGGCGCGGGCGAGGACGTGCGGGGGGAGGCCGGGGGCGAGGGCGGCGGCGAGCGCGCTGAGCTGGCCGGGCAGGGCGCCCCGTGGCGGGGGGCCGGGCGGGGTGGGCCGCAGGGGGGCGTCACGGACGACGCCGAGCAGGGCGAGGGGCAGTCGGGCGGCGGGTTCGACGGTGGCGCGGGGCGCGGAGTAGCCGGGTACGGGGGTGCCGTAGACCAGGGCGAACTCGTGCGGGTTGGCGCGGGCCCAGTCGCGGGTGGCGGTCCACAGGGCGCACCAGCGGTCGCGCGGGGTGTCCTGCGCGGCCCCGGCCAGGGTGCGGTCGGCGACGTCGCCGAGTTCGTCGTAGGCGTCGATGATCAGCGCGGTGAGCAGCTCGTCCCGACCGGCGAAGTAGCGGTACAGCGCGGAGGAGGCCATGCCCAGCTCGCGGGCGACGGCCCGGAGCGACAGCTGCTGGGCGCCGACGGAGGCGAGTTGGCGGCGCGCTTCCTGCTTGATCTCGCGGGTGAGTTCCTCGCGGGCCCGTTCGCGGGCGGTCCGGATCGCTGGCATGGGGACAGCCTGCCACAGGGTGGATCGGTGCACACAAGTGAGAGCACTGCTCTTGCCCGGATCGCCCGCCGGTGTCATGCTGGAGGCGTCGAAGCGAGAGCAGTGCTCTCGAAAAGGATCAGCAGTCGCGCGCCTCACGGAATCGCACAGCCTCACGGAATCGAGGGACACCGATGACCCGGAACGAGAACCCGGAGAAGAAGCGGCAGCCGGCCGACCCCGCCACCCGGGTGGTGATGCCGACCACCCGCCTCGGCGCCGTCGCCCTCCGGCTGCTCAACGACGCGGTCGCCGCGCTCACCCGGGCCGGCATCAGCCTCTGGGGGTCCCGGGTGCTCGCCGTGCGCGGCCGCAAGAGCGGTGAGTGGCGCACCAACCCGGTCAACCTGCTCACCCACGACGGTGAGCGCTACCTGGTCGCCCCGCGCGGCCACACCCAGTGGGTCCGCAACCTCCGGGTCGCCGGCACCGGCGAACTGCGCGTCGGGCGCCGCACCGAGGCCTTCCACGCCGTCGAACTCCCGGACGCCGACAAGCCGGAGGTGCTGCGCGCCTACCTGCGCCACTGGAAGTGGGAGGTCGGCTACTTCTTCGACGGGATCGGCCCGGACGCCCCGGCCGAGGACCTGCTCCGGGTCGCCCCCGGATACCCGGTCTTCCGGCTCACTCGCCACTGAACGGGCCACTCGACCGGCGACCGGCGACCGGCGACCGGTGACCGACTGCCGGCGACCGACTGCCGGCGACCGACTGCCGGCGACCGACGGCCGACTGCCGGCCGTTCCGGGCGCGGCCGAGCGCCCTCAGGCCGTCGGCAGCAGGTAGCGGAGCTTGCCGGCGTCCGAGCCGGTGAGCCGGCCCCCGTTGGCCTCGATCACCTGCCGGGACGCGGTGTTCGTCTCGTCGCAGGTCAGCAGCGCCTCCGCGATGCCGAGCGCGGCGGCGACCGGCAGGGCGGCGGCGACCGGCAGGGCGGCGGCGAGCATCGCGGTCGCGTGCCCCCGGCGTCGGGCGCCCGGCCGCACGTCGTAGCCGATGTGCCCGCCGATCCGCGCCAGTCGCGGGGTCAGGCGGTGCCGGACCGCGATCCTGCCGAGCAGGTCGTCGCCGTCGGCCCACCACAGCGTCGTCATCGGCACGGCCGCGTCCGGGCGTGCGCCCGCCTCGGTGCGCTCGGCGAGCAGCCGGGTGACGTACGCGTCGAAGGCGGCGGCGTCGGTCAGCGCCGGCGGGTCGACGTCGGTGACGAACCAGGGGACGGGGCGGCCGGGGTCGGCCCGGTATTCGGCCACCGCCGCCAGGAAGGGCGTCCGCAGCCGGGCGGTCGGGTCGACCAGTGCGGGGGCCGGGCGGAGTGCGGCGGCGGGCAGCGGCGTTCCGCCGGCCGCGGTCACGGCCGCGGTCACGGTCGCAGCTCCGGCCGGGCGGCGTGGAGTTCGCCGGGTGGGCGCACCGCCTCCGCCGCCGACTGCGTGCGGGTCGTCCGTGTCATCGGTTCTCCTCCCCGGGGTCGTCGGTGGCCGTTCACCAGCCCTCGAAGGCCCGCAGGGGCAACCGGGACGCGCTGTGGCCTGCGAACCAGTGGAGCCAGTCGTCGCCCGCGGCCAGGGCGGCGCGGGCCGTCCCGCACCAGTCCTCGCGGTCGAGGAGCGCGAGGTAGGAGGCGAGGACCGCGTCGCGCCGGGCCTCGGTGCAGCCGGAGTCCTCGACCGGTTCGGTGGCCAGGTGCAGTGCCAGCGTGGCCACGACGCCGAAGCGCCGCACGGTCGGCGACGCGCCGCCGACGTGACGGGCGTGGGCTGTCAGGACGGTTGCGGCGTGCGGGTAGTGGCGCAGGGTCATCCCCATGCCCGAGCTGTGCGTCAGCATCGACAGGAGGCGTCCGGTGTGGTCGAGCAGTTCGACATCCCGCCCCAACTCCGTGACCGCTTCGTGCAGTCGGGCCGCGGTGGCGACCTTGCCGGCGACGTAGCCGTTGAGGAAGTCGCCGTCGATCGCCTTGCGCAGCAGCCAGCGGCGGGCGGCCGGGTCGTCGAGCCGGCAGAGCGCCTCGACGACGTAGACCCGTCCCCAGTTGGCGACCCGGTCGGCCAGCCAGAGCAGCTGCTCGGTACCGCCGTCGAGGCGTTCGAGGGCGCGGGCCGCGAGCGGGCCGAAGGTGTTGGAGAGCAGTCCGATGGTCCGGATCAGTGGGGCGTCGTCCGGCGTGCCGGCCTCGGCGAGCAGGGCGAGCCCGACGGTGACGGTGCTCTCGTCCGTCCCGTGGCGTACCAGCCACCGCCCCGTGCGCCGGACGCGTCCGGCGTCGGTCCGGCGGGCGGCTGCGGCGATGTCGTCGTCGGGATGGATCGGGACGTAGAGGTCCCGGACGGCGTCGGCCAGCGGCCGAGGCCCGGACGGCTTCGCGAACTGCTCGTCCAGCACGCGGGCGACCGGGACGCCCGCCCGCCGCCGGTCCTCGGGCGCCTTGGGGCGCAGCCGATCGTCGTCCGGGTACGGCTCCCCGTCGCGGGGGAGCGGGCCGTCCGGTGTGAGCCGGTGCAGGCGCACGGCGTGCTCGTACAGGCTGGTTCGGAGTTCGGGCGACGGGGGCCCGGAGGTCGCGCTCACCAGCGGGTGAGGGGCTCGATTCTCGTGATCACGGCGCCGATGGTGGCACCCGAACTCCGCGTGCGCAAGCGGTTTTCCGGTCCGGCTACAGTGGCGCGGGGCCCTGCCGTGGGCGCCCTGCTGTGGGGCTGTGGGGAAGGGGGCCGGGGACGGCCATGCACAAGGCGGCCAGGGAAGCGTGGTTCGAGGGACTGCCGCAGGGGATCCGCGACGAGATCGACGGGTACGTCCTTCAGGACGCCCTGCTCGGTGCCGTACGGGTCATCACCGACATCGGCTTCCGGTCCGACGGCATCGGCGTGGGGACTGCCCAGCTGATCGCCGGCGACCGCTACCACCACTACGGGGACCGGGTCGCCCACAGGCCGGACACCCCGCTCGACCTGGAGTCGCTGGCCCGCCGCGCCGCCGGGTCCGGCAGCCGGATCGTGGCGATCGAGGTGATCTGGGACGGCGACACCGTCCACGACTGGTTCACCGTCCTGATGGCGGTCACCGAGGACCCGGCGGAGGAACGGTCGCTGGCGACCGTCACCACCACCTCGGGCAGGCACTGGCTGGACCGGGAGGGCGTCACCGCCGGACGCCTCGCCGCCGCCGAGGCCGCCGAGCGGGCCGGCCGGGCCCTGGCCGAGCACCTGTCCGTCCCGTTCCACTTCGCCAGCCCGGACACCCCGGACGACGAGGCACCCCGCTGGCGATCCGGGGCGCGGTAGCCCGGCGGTCGGCCCCGCGCGACCGCAGCACGGGTTCCGGCGGTCGCGCCGGGGCCGCGGTCACGCGGGGGTGGGCGTCAGCCCTTGCCGCCCGCCTTCAGGACCTGGGCGGCGGCCACGCCGGCCGCGCTGTTGCCGTGGCCACCGCCCTCGACCTCGGCGGCGACGGCGAGGTCGCCTCGGTAGGCGATGAACCAGCTGTTGGTGGCCTGGCCGCCGGCCTCGACGGTGCCGGTCTTGGCGCCGATCTGTCCGGACAGGCCGGACATCGGGGCGCGGGCGGTGCCCTGGGTGGCGGTCTTCGCCATCATCGCGCGCAGGTTCCGGGCGACGTCGGCGGGCAGCTTCCCGGGCGCCGACACGCGCTTGGCGTCCTCCCGCAGGACGGGCTGGCGGAACGTTCCGCTCTGCACGGTGGCCGCGACCGAGGCCATCAGCAGCGAGTTGACCTGGACCCGGCCCTGGCCGATGTACGCGGCGGCGGCCTCGTCCTTGGTGCCCGGCAGCGGGATGGTCGCGTCCCGGCTCGGGATGCCGATGTGCCACTCCAGGCCGAGGCCGAACTGCTCGCGGGCCACCGTGGCCAGCGTGCCGGGCTGCAGCTTCTCCAGGCCCTTGTCGATGAAGCCGGTGTTGCAGGAGTGGGTGAAGTCGTCGGTGAGCGTGTACGCGGGGAAGTCGCCTGGGTCGTCGTTGTGCCAGGGGCGCGGGGAGTAGGTGGTGTCCTTGCAGGGCACCACGGTGTCCGGGGTCACCCCGGCCTCCAGCAGCGCGGCGGAGGTGATCACCTTCATGGTGGAGCCGGGCGGCTGCCCGCCCGCGACCGCGCGGTTGAACCCGCTCGGCGAGTAGGCCATCGCGAGGATGTTGCCGGTGCTCGGCTGGACCGCCACCAGCGAGGCGGGCTTGCCGCCCGCCGACTGCTGCTTGACCGCCTCCTCGGCGACCTGCTGGAGGTCGGCGTCCAGCGTGAGCTTGACCTGCGGCGCGCTCGGCGGGGTCAGCACGAACAGCTGCTCGGGTTCCTTCCCGGAGCCGCCCGAGACCGTCACGGCCCGCCCGGTGACGACGGCCGCGCCGTCGGCGGGCGCGATCTGGGGCAGCACGGCGCTCAGCGACGGGAAGCCTTCGAGCGGCTTGCCGTTGCGGTCGGCCGGCTTCGACACCGGGTCCGGCAGGGCCTTCACGGCGATCGTCCGGCCCGGGCCGAGCTGCGGGTGGATCACGGTCGGCACCCAGTGCACGACGGCCCGGCCGTCCTGGGCCCGGACCACGCTGAGCGCGCTGTCGTACTCCCAGGCACCCGTCGCGCCCTCGAACTCGGCCTTCACCCGGAAGCCGAGGGCCGGCTCGGCCGGCGTGCCGGACGCCGCGGGGCCTGTCCCGGTCAGCGCGAACGAGCGCGTCGGGACGTTCTCGCGGAACGCGGTCAGCGCGGCGCGCGCGGTCTCCGGCCGGTCCGTCAGCGCGGAGGCGGCGGTCACGTCCCCGCGGCCCCAGGCTGCCAGGAATTCCTTCCCCGCCGCCTCGGCCTGCTGGGCGGTCGGCGGCTCCTGCGGGGCCTTCGCCGCGGTCTCGGACCCCCGGCCGCCACTGCCGCCCGGGGAGCCGCTGCCGTTCGAGACGGCGTTCACGATGGTGTAGGCGCCGTACCCGCCGACGGCGAGAAGCGCGGCGAACACCCCGCCCACCGCCACCAGGACGGCCCGGCGCCCGCCCGAGCGGCGCGGGGCCTGCGCCTCCTCCTCGAACTCGACGTCGTGGTCGTCGAGCTCGGCGTACCCGGCGTACCCGTCGGGTTCCCGGTCCTCTCGCATGTCCTCGTCCCCCTGTGTTCCCGATGGCACCCCGCGGTGACGCGCGGTGCCGCGTCTCGCGCGGACCTGCCCCCTCCGGCGTCCCGGCCCGCGGCCCGGACGGTTGGTCGGTCATCCGTTCGGGCGCGGACCAGCCTATGTGGGGGCGGGCGATCGGTCGACAGTGGGACGGCCCGCCGGACGGAGCGGCCCCGGCGGGCCGAACGGAACCGGCCACCGGGGCCACCGGGACTGCCGGGACTGCCGGGGCTGCCGGGGCTGCCGGGGTCGTCAGGCCCAGGGGTCGGTGAACGCGCGGCCCGGGACGGGCTTGGCGATCAGGGCGACGGGCGTGAAGAAGTTGACCTGGCCGATGGCGATCATCAGGGTGGCCAGGGCCTTCTCGTCGTAGTGCTCGGCGACCTCGGCGTACAGCGCGTCACCGACCCGCTCCCCCTGCCCGGCGGGCCGGAGGGCGGCTTCGGTCAGGGCGAGCGCGGCCCGCTCGGCGGCGGTGAAGTAGGGCGAGTCCTGCCAGGTGGCCACCGAGGTGATCCGCTCCTCGCTCTCGTCGGCCTTGCGGAGGAGGCCCGTGTGCAGGACGGTCAGGTAGGTGCTCCCGGCGAGCTGACCGGCCCGCAGCTGGACCAGGCCGATGGTGGCGCGGGGCACCGAGCGGTTGCCGGTGGCCCTGAACAACGCGGCGGAGACCTCGGCGAGTTCGGGGACGAGCCGCACCGGGTCCTGCGCCATGCGGGGGCGCGCCGGGATCTCGGCGGTGATCGGTCGGTCGGTCATCGTTCGGTCGGTCATCGGTGCGGTCCTCTCGGGATCGGGTGATCGGCGGGTGCCGTCACCGGTCCGACGGATCCCGGTGCGGTGATGTGACACCGCGGACCGCACCCGTTCCTCGGCGCAGGACTGCGGGCGTCGGCCCGTCCGGCCGCACGGTGATGCTGTAGGCGGCGCCCGCCGGCCTGGCGCGGAACTCCACCGTGCCCGCCGGCAGGAGGAGTTCGAGCAGCGCCGTGGTCTCCCGCAGGGCGAACTGGGTGCCCAGGCAGGCCCGGGCGCCGAGGCCGAAGGGGACGTAGGCGCCGAGGTGGCCGGGGCGTTCCGAGCCGGGGGCGAAGCGGGCCGGGTCGAAGCGCTCGGGGTCGGGCCACAGGGCCGGGTCGCGGTGGGTGAGGTACGGGCAGACCAGCACGTCCGTGCCGGCGGTGATGCGGTGGCCGGCGACGACGTCGTCCTCGACGGCGTGCCGGGGGAGCAGCCAGGCGGAGGGGTAGAGCCGCAGGGTCTCGCTCACCAGCGCCTGCGGGTCGGCCGTCCGGGCCCCGGGGTGGCGGTCGAGCAGGAGGAAGAGCCAGGTCAGCGTGGTGGCGGTGGTCTCGTGCCCGGCGACGAGCAGGGTGACGAGCTCGTCGCGGATCAGGGTGTCGGTGTACTCCGGGAACCGGTCGCCCGCCTCCAGCAGGACCCGGAGCACCCCCGGCTCCGCGTCCGGGCCGGCCGACCGCGCCGCCTCGATCGCGGCGTGCGCCACCGCGTCGACCCGGGCGAGGTCCCCGGCGACCGCGTCGCGGGCGTCCGCCGCGTCGGTCGGCAGTTTCGGCATGGCGGCCACCACCCGTTCCACCGAGCGGAGTTCGTGGTCGGTCCGGTCGTCCAGCGGCAGCCCGGTGAGCGCCCGCCAGACGGTGTCCAGGGCGAAGCGGCGCATCTCCTCGCCGACGTCGAAGACCTCCCCGCTGCGCCGGTACCCCTCCCAGCGGTCGGCGGTCCGGCGCGCGGCCGCCGCGATCCGCTGCTCGTACCTGCGCATCCCCGGGCCGGTGAACTGTGCCTGCAGCAGGCGCCGTTGACGTTTCCAGGCGTCCCCGGAGGCGGACAGCACGCCGTCCCCGACGAGCATCCGGGCGCGGTGGGAGCGCTTGACGTACCGGTCCGGGTGGCGGCCCAGGACGTGCTGCACCGCCTCCGGGTCGGTGACCAGCACGGTCGGCGTCGGACCGAGCCGGACCGCGGCGAGGCCGCCGACGGCGCGCTGCGCCCGGGTCAGCAGCTCGACGAGCTCGGCACCTTCGGACCGCCACTGCTCGACGGCCTCGGGGTCCAGCTCCGGTACCGGGCGGGTGTCCGTGCTCACGGCGGTGATCCTTCCTGGCTGCTGACGGTGCGTCGGCTGCGACTCTATGCCGGCGCACGCGGGGGAGGTTGTGCCGGACGGGTGGCGGGCCGGGCCGGGGCCCGCGCGGCGCCCGGTCCCGCCGTGTGCGAACGGGTACCGTGCGGCGGGGCCGACCGGCCCCGCTCGCTGCGCGGATGGGAGAACGCATGCCCGGGACCCGGCACATCGGAGGCGGCAGCACCGGACGAGCGGCCCGGTGGCTGGCGGCGGCCCTGCTCGTGCCGGCCCTGGCGGCCTGCGGAGGCGGTGGTGACCCGTCCGTCAACAGGCCGGATGGCAACGGGCAGAGCGGCAGCCCGCAGCCGGAGGAGCAGCGAACCAAAGCGCGTGAGATCCAGGGCGGGTTCCAGAACGCCGGCTCGGTCTCCGCCAGTGCGCGCGGTTCCGGCACGAAGGCCGTCGTCACACTGAAGAGCTCCTCGCCCAACCCGACCGAGGCCATCATCAGCAACGTCACCGACTGCACGGACAACGCCCAGCCCGCCACTCCGAGTCAGGCCACGGTGACCGTGACCGCCGGCGGCAGCGAACCGGTGGAGTTCACCCTGCCGACGTCGAGCGGGGCGAGCCGGCCGGTCTGCTACACGGTGACCATCGACGGGGAGAGCCGGGACCTCCAGGCCGAGGGAGCCATCGCCGGTACGCCCTCGCCGGGCACGGGGACGGGCACGACCGGTACGGGGACGCCCAGTACCGGCGGGCCCGGTCCGAGCGGTGGATCGTCGAGCCCCGGCGGCGGCACACCACGCGGCGGCAGCGGGGGGACCGGCACCGCGAGCGGGAGCACCCCCTGAACCCTGCCGGGGAGGGCCGGACAGTCGAGGAGGGGGAACGGCCTGGTGCGAATCCGTGGAGCGGCTGGATCGCCAAGCTCGCCGGTTGGATCGCCCCGACCACCTTCGTCACCGCACTGCTCTTCTTCTTCGGCTACGCCTACACCGATGCCTTCTACGGCTACTTCGGCATCGACGCAGCGACGATCGGCTTCTCCACCCAGGAACTCCTCCTGCGCAGTTCCGCAGCCCTCTACCTGCCCGCCGGGGTGCTGCTCAGCGGGGTCCTGGTGGTGGCCCTGGCGTTCCCCCTCGCGTACGGCGCCGCCCGCCGTGGCACAGGAGGTGCCGGGGTGCTGCGCTGGATGTGCTTCAGCGCCGTTCCGCTGGTGACCACGCTGCTGGTACTCGGCATGCTGGCGGGTTTCGAGACGATCGACGCCGGGCCGATGGGCACACCGGTGCTGATCGGCGGCGCACTGCTGCTCGCCCTCCTGGCACGGCTGCTGTACGTGCGGGGAAGCGGCGCGACGTTCGCCGCGGCGGGAGAGCGGACAGCGCTGGGCGTCACGACGGCGATCATCGCCCTGTGCGCGTACTGGGCCGTGGGCAACTACGCCCAGGAGAAGGGGCAGGCCGACGCCGAACTGCTCTCCCACAACCTCCACCTGCGGCCGGCCGTCCTGCTCGACACTTCGGAGCGGCTCTCGTTGGCCTGGCCCGGGGTGCGGGAGACTCCGCTCCCGGAGGCGGAGGCCGGGGCGCACTTCCGGTACCGCTACGAGGGTCTTCGGTTGCTGGCGCAATCCGGAAATCGGATGTTCCTGATCCCGCGGCGTTGGACCTGGGACACCGGGAACGTACTGGTGCTCCCGGTCGACGCTGGTGTCCGGGTGGCCTTCCACGCCGGCTGACCGCCCGCACCGGCACACGGCTGCGCCGCGGTCCGTCCCCTCGACGGACCGCGGCGCAGCGGCTTTCCTCAGGTGGTGTCAGGGCGCTCCGGTCACACCGGCTGCCACAGGGCCGGGACGATCGGCGGCTCCCAGCCGACCTGGGCGGTGTGGCCCTGGAGGCAGACGTAGGTGACCCCGTTGTAGGTCACGGTGTCGCCGGCCTTGTAGGTGGTGCCGGCCGACCAGGTACCGCCGGGGTCGGGGTTCCCGTTGCCCACGACCAGCGAGAAGCTGGTGCTGTGGGTGGCGGAGCCGCTCCCGGTGAGGGTGATGCCGTAGGTGCCGGGCGCGGTGGAGGCGGAGGTCGCGATGCTGACCGTCGCGGAGCCGCCGGACTGGACCGAGGACGGGCTGAAGGAGACCGTGACGCCGGCCGGGGCGCCCGAGGCGGTCAGGTCGACCGTCTGGGCCGAGCCGGAGGTGGTCGCGGTGGCGACGGTCGCCGTGGCGGTGTCACCGGGGTTGACGGTGGCGGTGGCCGGGTTCACCGAGACGGAGAAGTCGTTGGCGGGCGTGGTGCCGCCGACCGAGGTCTTCCAGATGGTGTAGGCCACGCCGTCGGCGCTGCGGTTGAGCACGGTGGCGTCGACGTTGCCCGTGGTGTCGCAGGACTGGTGGTAGCAGGAGTCGTAGGAACGGCCCGCGGTGCCGCCCCACTTGGCGGCCTGCGCCGAGGTCTTGGTGTCGCTGGCGCCGGCCGCGTAGCCCGAGGTCGGGATGCCGGCCTGCTGGAAGGAGTAGTCGTCGGAGCGGCCCTGGCCCTCGACGTTCTCCTCCGGCTGCAGGTTGAGCGAGTCCCAGTAGGCCTTCATCGGCGCGGAGGCCGAGGAGGAGATGTTGTTGATGAAGTAGCCGGCGTTGGGTGAGCCGACCATGTCGAAGTTGTAGTACGCCTTGATCGCGGAGCGCTGGGCGGAGCCGAGCCGGCCGACGTAGAACTGCGAGCCCTGCAGGCCCTGCTCCTCGCCGGTCCACCAGGCGAACCGGACGTGCCGGCTCAGCGACGGGTTCTGCTGGGCGAGCACCAGGGCGTTCTCCAGCAGGGTGGCCGAGCCGGAGCCGTTGTCGTTGATGCCGGGGCCGGCGCCGACGCTGTCCAGGTGCGCGCCGAACATGGTGACCTGGTCGGACGGGCCGCCGGGCCAGTCGGCGATGAGGTTGGAGGACTGGTAGGTGCAGGAGGTGCAGGTCTGCTCGCTGACGGTGTACCCGGCGGCCTGCAGCTTGGCCTTGAGGTACGCCACCGACTGGCTGTGCCCGGCGGTGCCCGCCCGGCGGTTGCCGCCGTTCTGGTTGGCGATGGTGTTCAGCTGCGACAGGTGGGCCTGGACCTTGGCGACGTCGATGTCGGGCGCGGGCCCGCCGGGGTTGCCCCCGCCGCCGACGGTCAGGGTGTACTGGGCGGTGTGGGTGGCCGCGCCGGCGGTGCCGGTGACGGTGATCACGTACGTCCCGGCCGGGGCGCCCGAGGAGGCCGACAGCGTCAGCGTGGCGGACGAACCGGTCTGCACGGACGAGGGGCTGACCGTCGCGGTGACGCCGGACGGGGCGCCGGAGACGCTCAGGCCGACGGACTGCACGGTGCCCGAGGTGAGGGCGGTGCCGACCGTCGCCGTGGTCGAGGCGCCGGGCTGGACCGAGCCGGACGTCGGGCCGAGCGACAGCGAGAAGTCGTTGTTGCCGGACGGCGTGCAGGACGGGTCACCGCTCTGCGCGGGCACGCTGATCGCGTCCCAGGCGGCCTTGGCCCGGTTGAAGAAGGTGCAGGACGGGTCCAGGCTCTTCGCCGCCGTCAGGGTGGCGGTGCGGTAGCGCTTGTACGTCATGCCGCTGGTCTTGAGCAGCATGCCGCCGTAGAAGACCCGGCCGGCGTCCTTGATGCCGATGCCGGTGACCGAGGAGTTGTTGCAGGTCGGGCTGGTGGGCTTGCCGCCGCCCGGGTTGGAGCCCTCGGCCAGCAGGTAGAACCAGTGGTTCAGCGGTCCGGCGGCCGCGTGCTCCTCGGTGTTCGGGATGGAGGAGGAGTAGCAGTTGGGGTTGTTGCTCACCAGCGAGGGGTCGTACATGTTGCGGATCGGCCCGCTGCCGACCAGGTTGATCATCTCGCCGACGGTGTAGTCCGGGCTGTCGTACGGCGCGGGCTCGTTGGCGTAGGCCTCGGTGAGCGCGCCCATGATGTCGCCGGTGGACTCGCCCAGCCCGGCCTCGTTGTTGGCGCCGCCCGGGGTGTACTGGTCGATGCCGTGGCCGAACTCGTGGCCGACCACGTCGATCGAGGCGATCCACTCGTTGGCCTGGCTGTGGCCGATGGATATCGTGCTGCCGTCCCAGTAGGCGTTGACGTCGTTGAGTCCGACCTTCACCGGCCAGCTGCCGCCGTTGCCGTTGTGCCCGTTGCGACCGAGCCAGTCGCGGAGCATGTCCCATTCCTTCTGGGCCGCGAACATCGCGTCGCCGCAGCCGGTCTCCTTGCTGGTCGGGCTGCCGGTGCCCCAGGAGTCAGCGGACTTGGAGAACACCTGTCCGGTGCTGTAGTCGGAACAGGACAGGCCCGGCCGGTTCGGGTCGCGCAGCGAGTAGGAGCCGCCCGAGCCGGTGGTGCTGATGGTGACCGGGGCGGGGCCGTTCCACTTGCTGTTGACGGTGCCGGCGTGGACGTCGTCGTAGCTGTCGACGACCTCGCCGCTCGCGGCGTCGACGAAGACGTGCAGCCGGCTCGGGGCGCTGCCCCTGCTGCCGGCGAGCACGGTCTCCCAGGCGAGCCGCCCGCCGTTGCCGCCCTTGACCCGGACGACCAGGCGGTTGGACTCCACCTTGTCCACGACGGTCAGGCCGGTGCGGGCGGTCTTCTCCGCGTGCGCCGCACTGACCTGCGGGGTGACGGACCCGCCGACCGGGCCGGGGGCGGCGGACTGCAGGCCGCGGACCTTGCCCTGTCCGTCGGCGAGCACCACCGCGTCGCCGCCGACCACCGGCAGGCCGCGGTAGCTGCGCTCGTACGCGACGGAGTAGAGGCCGCCGACCCACGGGGTGACGGCCTTGCGCTCGTAGGTCTCGTCGGGGCCCTTGGCCAGGGCGTCCAGTCCGGCCGCGGCCGCGGCGTCGGCCGCGTTGACGGCGGCGGCGAGGGCGCCGGGTGGCGCCGGGGAGGGGGTGGGCGCGGCGGTGGCCGGCCCCGCGGTGGCGGCGATCATGCCGGCCAGCACGGTCAGGGTGGTCGCCGTGGTGAGCAACCGACCTGTGGAAATCCTGCGTTGCATCGAGGCTCCTCGCATGTGGGGGTCCTCGACCGCGGACGGCAAGGCTGGTGGCGCACCGCAGGCCGCGTCGGGGGGACGGCCGTGCGGGCCGTCCGCGCTCGGGTGCCCGAACCCTCACATGGCGTCATGCTCGGGTCAATGGCTGGTGCGGGCGATGCATAGGGTTGGCAAATTCCGTCAAGCCCGCGTCCCCGCTTCGCGTCAAGCTGGGCTTTTCTTCCAGTGGTTGAGACCACATCATGTACGGCGGGGGTGGCCGTCGAGTACCGTCGGCCATCGAGCACCGTCCTCGTCATCGGATTCGTCGCAACCACTGGAATCGTCGGCGGGCCCCGCGATCGGCCGGGAACGACGACGCACCCGGGGAGGCAGCCGTGGAGCGGAACCGCGCGGTCCCTGCGGCGGGGGCTCCGGCCCCGCCGACCGGCCAGGGCCGGGGCGCCTGGGAGGAGTTCGGCGCCCGGCTGCGGCACTGGCGGCGCCGGGCCGGCCTGACCCAGGCACAGCTCGGCGCCGGGATCGGCTACGACCACACCGCGGTCAGCAAGATCGAGCACGGCTCCCGCCGGGTCACCCCCAGGGTCGCCGATCGGATCGACGAACTCCTCAGCGCGGGCGGGGAGTTGATTGCCTCCTGTCTGCGCGCCGAGACCGCGGAGCTGTGCGCCCTCGACTCCTTCTCGCCCGCACTGCTGCGGCCCCCGCTGCCGGGCCCCGCCCCGGCCGGTCCGGCCTCGGCCCCGGCCGCCCCCACCCCGGCCCGGCTGCCGGACTACGGCCTGCTCTGCCCGCTGCACGGCGCCGCGGGCTGCGCCGTCCCCGGTGCCGCCGAACTCGCCCGGCTGCACGCCGAGTTCTGCGCCCCCGGGGCACTCGCCGACCCGGCCGCCGTCGCCCCGCTGGACGCCGTCACCGCGCACGCCCTGACCGGACTGCTCGCCGCCCGCCTGCGCTCCGGCGAGACCGGTGACCGGCCGGGCCTCGCGGCCGCCGTCGAGCGCACCCTGCACGCCGTCCTCGCCCGGCTCGCCAACGCCCCCGCCGGACAACGCCGTCCGCTCGCCCGGCTGGCCGCCGAGCACGCCCACGCGGCCGGTGCGCTGCGCATGCAGCACGGCCGCAACGCCACCGCGATGGCCTGCTACGACCGCGCGCTCACCTGGGCCGGGCTCGCCGGGGACCAGGCCACCCAGGTCGGCACGCTCAGCGACCTGAGCATCCTGGCCCGGCTGGACGGCGACCCGGAGGCCGCGCTCGGCTACGCCCGCGAGATCGACCGGGTCGCCCCCGGTCGGCACTGGGCCGGCGCGATGGGCCGGATCAGCCGGGCTCGCGCGCACGCCCTGACCGGTGACGTACGGTCGACCGTCCGTCAGATCGGCTTGGCCAGAGCGCACCTGGACCACATCGGCGCGCAGGACGAAGTCGACGTGCCCTGGCTCTCCATCGCCTCGATGCGGATGCGGGTCGAGGCCGCTGCGGCCGCCGCCCTGCGCGACCTCGCGGCGGCCGGCGACGACCCCCGGCTGGCCCGGCGGGCGCTGAGCGCCACCGAGACCGCGATCGGCCTGCTCGGTCCGGACCAACTCCCGGCCAGCCGGCTGCTGTTCGTGGTCCGGGCGGCGGACTGTCACGTCTGCGCGCACGATCCGCGGGCGGCCGTCGACCTGCTCGCCCCCGCGCTGGAGGCCACCCCCGGGGCCGCTCTCCCCGCCCTGGTCGAGTACGAGCTGCGCGGCCTGCGCGACCGCCTGGCGGCGTGCGAACCGCGCGCCGCCGACCGGCTGGCGGAGCTGGTCCGGGCCTGAGCGGCGGCGCTCGCACCGGGTCGACCGGACGTTCCCGCGGGCGGGGGCTCGTGGCCCCACACCCGGCGGCGTGGAGGTGCGGTGCCGCGGCAACTCCCGCTCCAGCGGCGAAATGCGCCCCCTTCGCGCCGTTCGAGCGTCAACTTCGTGCGCGTATCGTCCGCCGATCGGGTCATTCATGGCGTTACCACGTCGAATGACTGCCCCGACCATCGGCTCCCGCTAGAGTCGAGACGTTTCCAGTCGTTAGTCCGCGAAGAACGAGGGGCGCGTGCTGTACACCATTGCACGCCGGCTCGCCCATCCGCTCCTGCTGCTGGGCGTGCTGTGCACCGCCGTCGCGACCCTGCGCCTCCACTGGGCGCCCGACCGGGTCTCCCCGCTCGTCCTGGTGGCCGTCATCGGATACCTGGCGGTGCTGGAGCGGGTGATCCCGTACCGGACCGACTGGCACCCGACGCGTCGCGAACTCGGCTGGTACAGCGTGTACTTCGTCCTGAGCATGATCGGCGGAGCGCTGGCCCAGGGGCTGGTGACGGCGCTGGTGGAGCTGCTCGGCCCGGCGCACCCGGCGCTGCCCTTCGCGGTGGAGATCCCGCTCGCGCTGCTGGTCGGATCGCTCGGCGACTACCTCGTGCACCGCTGGTCGCACCGCAACCGGTGGCTCTGGCGGCTGCACGGCGTGCACCACGTTCCGGAGAAGGTGAACGTCGCGAACAACGGCGTGAATCATTTCCTGGACGTCTTCGTCGCGCAGTCCGTGGTCCAACTTTCGCTGGCAGTGATCGGATTCTCGGCGGATTCTGTGTTCGTGGTCGGAATATTCGTTCTTGCGCAGGGGTATTTCGTCCACGCGAACGTCGACGTCCACCTCGGGCCGCTCGCCCACGTCCTGGCCGGCCCCGAACTCCACCGCCTGCACCACAGCGCCGACCTGGCCGAAGCCGGCCACTACTCCTCCGACCTCTCGCTGTGGGACCACGTGTTCGGGAGCTTCACCTGGCGGCCCGGCCGGGTGCCCACCGCAGTCGGCCTCCCCGACCCGGCCGCGTTCCCCACGACCGGTGAGCTCGGCGCCAGCCTCCTGCACCCCTGGCGCCGGGTGAAGACCGGCGAGCAGTCGGCCTGAACTCCCGTCCGCGCAGCCGTCCGTCCTCTGCCCGCGCCCCCGGCGCCACGCCGTCACCCTCGGATTGGATCATGACTTCCTCGCCCTTCGCCGCGCCCCGCGAGCCCATCGCGATCACCGGTATCGGCTGCCGCCTGCCGGGACACGCCAACGACCACCGGACCTACTGGCGCAACCTGATCGAGGGCCGGGACTGCCTCACCGGGACGCCCGCCGACCGCTACGACACCACCACCCTGGGCAGCCGGGACCGGGCCAAGCCCGGACGCCTGATCGGCGGCCGGGGCGGCTACATCGACGGCTTCGACACCTTCGACCCGGACTTCTTCGGGATCAGCCCGCGCGAGGCCGAACACATGGACCCGCAGCAGCGCAAGCTCCTGGAGGTCAGCTGGGAGGCCCTGGAGGACGGCGGCCTGCGCCCGGCCGAGCTGGCCGGCCGGGAAGTGGGCGTCTACATGGGCGCCTTCACCCTCGACTGGAAGATCCTGCAGTTCGCCGACCTCGACTTCACCACGATCGCCGCGCACACCGCCACCGGCACGATGATGACGATGGTCTCCAACCGGATCTCGCACTGCTTCGACTTCCGCGGCCCCAGCGTCTCGATCGACACCGCCTGCAGCTCCTCCCTGGTCGCCGTCCACCTCGCCTGCCAGAGCCTGCTCCGGGGTGAGACCGAACTCGCGCTGGCCGGCGGTGCGTTGCTGCACATGGCGCCGCAGTACACGATCGCCGAGACCAAGGGCGGCTTCCTCTCCGCGGACGGCCGCTCACGGGCCTTCGACGCCTCCGCCGACGGCTACGTCCGGGCTGAGGGTATCGGCGTGGTCGTCCTCAAGCGGCTCTCCGACGCGCGGCGCGACGGAGACCCGGTGCACGCGGTGATCCTCGGCAGCGGCGTCAACCAGGACGGCCGCACCAACGGCATCACCGTCCCCAACGCCGACGCCCAGGTCACCCTGATCGAGCGGGTCTGCGCCGAGGCCGGGGTACTGCCCGGCAGCCTGCAGTACGTGGAGGCGCACGGCACCTCCACCCCGGTCGGCGACCCGATCGAGGCCACCGCGCTCGGCCGGGTGCTGGGCATCGGCCGCCGTTCCGGGGACCGCTGCTACGTCGGCTCGGTCAAGACCAACATCGGGCACACCGAGGCCGCCGCCGGCGTCGCCGGGCTGATCAAGACCGCGCTCGCCCTGAAGCACCGCCGCATCCCGCCGCACCTCAACCTGGAACGGCCCAACCCCGGCATCGACCTGGCCGCGCTGCCCTTCGAGATCCCGACCGAGCCGGTCGACTGGCCCGAGCACCGCGGCCCGGCCCGCGCGGGCGTCAACTCCTTCGGCTTCGGCGGCACCAACGCGCACGTCCTGCTGGAGGAACCGCCCGGCCGGGAGCCCGCGCCGCCGGTCGCGGAACCGGTCTGCACCGTCCTGCCGCTGAGCACCAAGGACGCCGCCGGACTGCCCGAACTCGCCGCCGCCGTACGGCAGGAGCTGGCCTCCGGCACCTCGCTCACCGACCTCGGCCACACCCTGGCGCACCGCCGCCAGCACCTGCCCGAGCGGCTCGCGGTGGCGTACACCTCCCGGCAGGACCTGGACGAGGCACTGGCCGCGTGCGAGCGCGGCGAGGAGCACCCCCGGGTGGCCCGGGGCCGCGCCCGGGAACGCCGGGAGCGGCGCCTGGCCTGGGTGTTCACCGGCATGGGCCCGCAGTGGTGGGGCATGGGCCGCGGCCTGTACGAGAACGAGCCGGTCTACCGGGAGGCCGTCCGGGCCGTCGACGCGGAGATCCGCGAGCAGGCCGACTGGTCGCTGCTGACGGAACTGGGCCGGGACGAGACCGACTCCCGGATGGCCGAGACCTGGCTGGCCCAGCCCGCCAACTTCGCCGTCCAGGTGGGCCTCTCGGCGCTCTGGCGCAGCCACGGCCTGCGCCCCGACGCGGTGGTCGGCCACAGCACCGGCGAGGTCGCGGCCTTCCACGAGGCCGGGGTGTACGACCTCGCCGACGCCGTCCGGGTGGTGCTGGCCCGCAGCCGGCTCCAGCAGCGGCTGGCCGGCACCGGCAGCATGCTCGCGGTCGGCCTGCCGGAGGCGGAGGCGGAGCGCCGGATCCGGCCGTACCGCGCCCGGATCTCCCTCGGCGCGGTCAACAGCCCGTCCGCAGTGACCCTGGCCGGGGACACCGACGCCCTGGTCGAGCTGGCCGAGGAACTGAGGCAGCAGGGCGTCTTCGCCCGCCTCCTGGACGTCGAAGTCCCTTACCACAGCGTGCGGATGGATCCGATCCGGGACGAGCTGGTCGCCGCGCTCGGCCCCGTCAAGCCGCGGGAGGCACGGCTGCCGCTCTACCTGACCGCACGGGAGGGCCTCGCCCGGGGCCCCGAGCTGGACGGCGGGTACTGGTGGGAGAACGTCCGCAACCCGGTGCGGTTCCGGGCCGCCGTCGAGCGGATGGCCGAGGACGGGCACGGCCTGTTCCTGGAAGTCGGCCCGCACCCGGTGCTCGGCCACGCGATCCGCGAGTGCGCCGAGCGGACGCACACCCTGCCGTCGATCCGCCGCCACCAGGACGAGCCCGAGCGCTTCGCCCGCAGCCTGGCCGAACTGCACACCCTCGGCGTCGAGTTGACCTGGGACGCGCTGCACCCGGCCGGTCGGCCGGTGCCGCTGCCGGCCTACCCGTGGCGGCGCGACCGGTACTGGGTCGAGCCCGTGCCCGTCGAGCGGGTCAGACTCGGCCGGGTCGACCACCCGCTGCTGGGCCGCCGCACCGCGAGCGCCCAGCCCGGCTGGACCACCGTGCTCGACCCCGAGCGGCTGCCGTACCTGACCGACCACCGGATCGAGGGCCGGGTGGTCTTCCCCGCCGCCGGGTACCTGGAGATGGCCGCCCAGGCCGTCCGCGCCCTCACCGGCGGCACCGAGGTGGTGCTGGCCGAGGTCGAACTCAACCGGGCCCTGTTCCTCTCCGAGACCGAACCCGTCCCCGTCCAGCTCGGCTACGCGCCGGAGGACGCCCGCTTCACCGTCGCCGCCACCCCGGCCGGCGGCGAGCCGACCGTGCACGCCTGCGGCCGGGTCCGCACCGGCCAGCGCCGCTCCCACGGCCCCGCCCCGGACCTCTCGGCGCCGGACACCCACGGGCAGCGCCTCGACGGACCGGACTGCTACCGGCGACTGGCCGAGCGCGGATACGACTACGGACCCGCCTTCCGGGCCATCGAGGAGGTCTGGGCCGGCCCCGGCCGGGCGCTCGCCCGGATCCGGCCGACCGCCGCCCTCGGCCCCGACGCCGCCGACCACCACCTGCACCCGGTCCTGCTGGACGCCTGCTTCCAGACCCTGCTCACCACCACGCTGCACGCACCCGAGGACGGCAGCCTCCGCCTGCCGGTCACCATCGAGGAGGTCCGGCTCGACGGGATCGGCGCCCGCCCGCTCTGGGCGCACGCCACCGTCACCCGCGACAGCGGCGCCGAACTCGTCGGCGACATCGCCCTGTACACCGAGGACGGCGCCCCCGTCGGCCGGATCACCGGCTTCCGGGTCGCCGACGTCGCCCAGGCCCCGGCCTCGGTCGGCCTGGCCACCATCGACGGCTGGCTCACCGAGGTCGCGTGGACGCCCGCGCCCGCGCCCGTCGCCGAGGAGGCGCCCGGCGACCTGCTGCTCTTCGCCGACCGGAGCGGCCTCGCCGAACGGCTGGCCGCGCTCGCCGCCCAGCGCGGCGCCCGCTGCCACCTCGTCCGGCCCGGCGCGCAGTACCGGCACGAGGACGGGCACTCGACCGTCCGGCCCGACTCGGCCGAGGACGTCCGGCGGCTGTTCGCCGACCTGGACCCCGGCCACCGCACCGTCGTCCACCTCTGGAACCTCGACCTGCCCGCCCTCGACGCCACCACGGCCGACCGGCTCGACGGACTCGCCACCCTCGGCGCCTACTCGCTGATCGCGCTCGCCCGGGAACTGCCCGCCGCCCGCCCGGACGCCCGGCTGCACATCGTCACCCGGGGCACCCAGCCGGCCGCCCTCGTCGACCGGGTCGAACCGCTCGGCGCCCCCGCCTGGGGCATCGGACGCGTCCTGTGGCAACAGGAACTCGTCGCCCAGCGCGGCACCCTGGTCGACCTCGACCCGGCCGTCCCCGCGGCCGACCAGGCCGAGGCGCTGCTCGCCGAACTCGCCGCCCGGGACGAGCAGGAGATCGCGCTGCGAGCCGGCGGCCGCCTGACCAGCCGGCTGCGCCCGGCCGAGGGCCTCACCCGGCCGCTGCCGCCGGTCCTGCGCCCCGACGGCAGCTACCTGGTCACCGGGGCGTTCGGCGCCCTCGGCCGGCTGCTCTGCCGCACCCTGGTCAAACGCGGCGCCCGGCGGCTGATCCTGGTCGGCCGCACCGCCCTGCCCGAGCGCTCCCGGTGGGCGCACACCGACCCGGACACCCCGGCCGGGGAGCGGATCACCTTCCTGCGCGAACTCCAGGCGCTCGGCGCCGAACCGCTGCTCGCCCCCGTGGACGTCACCGACGAGGCCGCCCTGGCCGGCTGGCTCGCCGACCACCGGGAGCTCCGGCTCCCGCCGATCCGCGGCGTGTTCCACCTCGCCGGGCAGGTCAAGGACACCCTGCTGGCACAGATGGACCGCGCGGCCTTCGACGCCGGGTACGCCCCCAAGGTCGCCGGCGGTCACCTGCTGCACCGGCTGCTGCGCGACGAACCGCTCGACCACTTCGTGCTGTTCGCCTCCGTCGCCTCGCTGCTCACCACCGCCGGGCAGACCAACTACGCGGCCGGGAACGCCTTCCTGGACGCGCTCGCGCACCACCGCCGGGCCGACGGCCTGCCCGCGCTCAGCCTGGACTGGGGGCCCTGGGCCACCGGCATGATCGAGGAACTGGGCCTGGTCGCCCACTACCGGGACGCCCGCGGCATGAGCTCGCTGCCGCCGGACGCCGGGACGGCCGTCCTGGAGCGGGTCCTCGGCCAGGACCGCGCCCAGCTGCTGGTCGCCACCGTGGTCGACTGGCCGACCTTCCTGGCCTGGTACCCGACGCCCCCGCCGCTGGTCGCCGAGCTGGCGGCGAGCGCCGCCGAGCAGGCCCCGGCCGAGACCGGCGGCTTTCTGGACGCCTACCGGGCGGCCGACCGGCAGACCCGGCACGAGCTGGTCACCGAGCGGTTCACCGCCGCCGCCGCGGCCGTGCTGCGGATCGGCGCCGAACGGATCGCCCCGGACACCAGGCTCGGCGCGCACGGCCTGGACTCGCTGCTCGCGATGGAACTGCGCGCCCGGGTGCACGGCGAACTGGGCGTCGCCCTGCCCGTGGTGGCCCTGCTCAGCAACGGCACCGTCGGTGACCTGGCCGACCTGCTCACCGAGGGCCTGGCCGAGCGGCTCGAAGCCGACGACGGCCCTGCCCGGGCCGAGGTCGAGCTGCACACCGACGAGTCCCGCTACCCGCTCACCCACAACCAGCAGGCGCTCTGGTTCCTGCGCCAGCTGCACCCCGACGGCTTCGCGTACAACATCGGCGGCGCCGTCGAGGTCCGCGCGGCGCTCGAACCGGAGCTGGTGTTCGCCGCCTTCCGCCGCCTGGTCGCCCGCCACCCCGGACTGCGCGCCGCCTTCACGAGCGAGGAGGGCCGGCCGGTCCAGTGCATCCGCGCGGAGGACCGGGCCGACACCGGGCTGTTCGACGTCGAGGGCCGCCCCTGGGAGGAGATCCACGAGCTGATCGTCCGCGAGTACCGCCGGCCGTACGACCTCGCCGAGGACCCGCTGGTGCGACTGCGGCTGTTCCGGCGCGGGCCGGACCGGTGGGTGCTGATGAAGGCCGTCCACCACATCGTCTCGGACGCGATCTCCACCTTCACCTTCATCGAGGAGCTGTTCGAGGTCTACGAGGCGCTGCGCCGGGGACGCACCCCCGAACTGCCCCCGGTGCCCGCCCGCTACCTGGACTTCCTCAACCACCAGAACCGCTTCCTGGCCGGGCCCGGGGCGCAGCGGATGCTCGACTACTGGCGCGGCCGGCTGCCCGCCGGGATGCCGGTGCTGGCGCTGCCCACCGACAAGCCCCGGCCGGCCGTGCAGACCCACAACGGCGCCTCCGAGTTCTTCCGACTGGACGCCGAACTCACGGCCCGCGTCCACGAGTTGGCCCGTGCGCACAACGCCACCCCGTTCATGGTGCTGCTCAGCGGCTACTACCTGCTGCTGCACCGGTGGTCGGGGCAGCCGGACATCGTGGTCGGCAGCCCGGTCACCGGCCGCACCCAGGAGGAGTTCGCCTCGGTCTACGGCTACTTCGTCAACCCGCTGCCGCTGCACGTGAGCCTGGCCGGTGAGCCCACGGTGACCGAGCTGCTGGCCCGGGTCCGGGAGAGCGTGCTCGGCGGGCTGGACAACCAGGAGTACCCGTTCCCGCTGCTGGTCGAGCAGTTGGGGCTGCAGCACGACCCGAGCCGCTCCGCGGTGTTCCAGGCGATGTTCATCCTGCTCACCCACAAGGTCGCCGTGGAGCGCTTCGGCTACCGCCTGGAGTACATCGAACTCCCGGAGGAAGAAGGCCAGTTCGACCTGACGCTGTCCGCCTACGAGGACCGCTCGGACGGCTGCTTCCACTGCGTCCTCAAGTACAACTCCGACCTCTTCGAGCCCGCCACCGTCCGGCGGCTGGCCGCGCACTACCGCAACCTGCTGGACGCCATGACCCGGGCCGCCGAGGGCGAGCCGGTCGGGCGGCTGCGGATGCTGGACCCGGCCGAGCGCCGGGAGATCCTCACCGTGTTCAGCGGCGCCGAGCGCCGGATCGACCACGACACCCCCCTTCCGGAGCTGATCACCGGGGCCGCCGCCGAACACCCCGAGGCCGTCGCCGTGGTCGCACCCGGCCGGGACGGGACGCGGCGCCTCACCTACGGCGAACTGGACCGCTGCTCCCGGCGCACCGCCCTGCGGCTGCGCGAACTGGGCGTCGGGGAGGGCTCGGTGGTGGCCGTCTGCCTCGACAAGTCGCCCGAGCTGATCACCACCCTGCTGGGGATCTGGCGGGCCGGCGCGGCCTATCTGCCGCTCGACCCCGGCCACCCGGCCGACCGGCTGGCGCACCAGGTGACCGACGCCGGCGCCGCCCTGGTCGTGGTCGACGACCGGCGCCCGCCCGCCGCCGACCTGCCCGCCCAGCCGGTCACCCTGGCGGACCTCGACCGGCCCGCCGGGGACGCCCGGCTGCCCGCCGCCGACCCGGACCGGGCCGCCTACGTGATCCACACCTCCGGCTCCACCGGCCGCCCGAAGGGGGTCCGGGTCGACCACCGCAACCTGGCCGCCGTCACCGCCGGCTGGCGCGCGGAGTACCGGCTGGACACCGAGGCCCGGGTGCACCTGCAGATGGCCGGCACCGCCTTCGACGTCTTCTCCGGCGACCTCGCCCGGGCCCTCGGCACCGGCGGCACCCTCGTCCTGGTCGACCGCGAGCTGCTCTTCGACACCGCCAGGCTGCACCGGGTGATGCGCGAAGAGGCCGTGGACTGCGGCGAGTTCGTGCCCGCCGTGGCCCGCGCCCTGCTGACCCACTGCGAACGGGACGGCCTGCGGCTGGACTTCCTGAAGCTGGTCGTCGTCGGCTCCGACTCCTGGAAGGCCACCGAACACCGCAGGCTGCGCGCCCTGTGCGGCGAGCGGACCCGGCTGGTCAACTCCTACGGCCTGACCGAGGCCACCGTCGACAGCACCTACTACGAGGGCGCCGCCGACGGCCTGGAACCCGGCCGGATGGTGCCGATCGGCCGCCCCTTCCCGAACAGCGCGCTGTACATCCTGGACCCGTACGGCGAACCCGTCCCGGCGGGCGTGCCCGGCGAGCTGTGGATCGGCGGCGCGGGCGTCGCCGCTGGCTACCCCAACGACCCGGAGCAGAGCGCCCGGCGCTTCCTCACCCTGGAGCTCGACGGCGCCCCGGTGCGGCTCTACCGCACCGGTGACCTCGGGCACTGGGACACCGCCGGCACCGCGCACCTGCTCGGCCGGATCGACAACCAGGTCAAGGTCCGCGGCCACCGGATCGAACCGGGCGAGATCGAGGCCCACCTCACCGCCCGCCCCGAACTCGCCCAGGCCTGTGTGGCCGTCCGCCAGGACGCCTCGGGCGAGGCGGTACTGGCCGCCTACGTCGTCCCCGCCGAGGGCGCGGTGCCGGACCGCCGCGAACTGCGCCGCCACCTGGCCGAGCACCTGCCCACCGTGATGATCCCCTCCTACCTCACCGAACTGCCCGCCCTGCCGCTCACGCCGAACGGCAAGGTCGACCTCGCCGCCCTGCCGGAGCCGAAGGCCGACACCGGCGGCGCCCAGCACGAACCGCCCGTCACGCTCTACGAGACCCGGGTCGCCGAGCACTGGCGGAACCTGCTCGGCCTGGACGAGGTCGGCCTGCAGCACGACTTCTTCGAACTCGGCGGCAGCTCGATCCGGCTCATCGAGCTGATCCACCACCTGCGGACCGAGTTCAACATCGAGATCCCGGTCGGCCGGCTGTTCAAGGTCACCACCCTGCACGGCATGGCCCGCACCGTCGAGCAGATCATCACCGGCGAGGCGGCCGGCGGCCAGCCGTACCTCTGGTTCAACCCCGCGGCGACGAACGGCCGGACGGTCTTCTGTTTCCCTCCGGCCGGCGGCCACGGACTGGTCTACCGGCAGCTCGCCGCGCACCTGCCCGAGCACCGGATCGCCGCCTTCAACTACCTGACCGGCGACGACAAGACCGCCCGCTACGCCGACCTGGTCGAGGAACTGCACCCGGCCGGACCGTATGTGCTGCTCGGCTACTCGCTCGGCGGCAACCTCGCCTTCGAGGTCGCCAAGGAACTGGAACGCCGCGGCCGCACGGTCGGCTCGGTCCTGCTGGTCGACGCCTACCGGGTCCTGGACGCCTTCGACCTCGGCGAGGAGCACGTGGCCGTCTTCGAACGCGAACTCCACGAGCACCTGCACCGCCACACCGGCTCGCGGATCGTCGCCCGGGAGACCCTCGAACAGGCCCGGGACTACCTGGAGTTCTGCAGCCGCACCCCCAACACCGGCACGGTGCGGGCCCAGCTCGACGTGGTCTGCGAACGCGAACGACTGGCCGTGCACGTCGGCGGCGAGGAGGGGTCCTGGCACGGCGCCTCCACCACCGGCACCGCCGTGCACGCCGGCCACGGCAGCCACGCCGAGATGCTCGACGGCGAACACGCCGCCCGCAACGCCGAACTGGCGGGCGCCATCCTGGCCGGAGGCGCCGCCGATGGCCGCGGCTGACCGCGGACCGGACTGGTCCGGAAGGGAGCGGGCCCCCGGCGGCCCGCCCCGGGTCATCGTGATCGGGGCCGGCCTGGCCGGCCTCGCCACCGGCTGCTACGCGCAGATGAGCGGCCTGGAGACCCGGATCTTCGAGAAGCACGTCCTGCCCGGCGGCTGCTGCACCGCGTGGTCCCGGCAGGGCTACCTGTTCGACTACTGCATCGACTGGCTGATCGGCACGGCCGAGGGCACCGGCGCGCACCGGGTCTGGAGCGAACTCGGCGCCCTGGACGGCAAGTCGGTGACCCGCTTCGACACCTTCAACCGGGTCGTCGACGAACACGGCCGCGCCGTCACCTTCTACGGCGACCCGGACCGGCTGGAACACCACCTGCTGGCCCTCGCCCCCGGCGACGCCAAGCCGATCCGCGCCTTCTGCCGGGACCTGCGCCGCTTCGCCGCCGTCGACCTGCCCTGGGACCTCACCCCGCCGCCGCTGCGCACCACCGCGGAACGGCTGCGCACCCTGCGCGCCGTCCTGCCCGCCTTCCGGCTGTTCTGGCGCACCGCGACCACCCCGATGAGCGGCTTCGCCGAGCGCTTCCAGGACCCGCTGCTGCGCCGCGCCTTCCCCAACATGTTCCTGCAGGAACCGGCGGGCTTCCCGCTGCTGCCCTACCTGTACACCCTGGCCGCCGCGCACAACGGCAACGCGGGCTTCCCGCAGGGCGGTTCGCTGGGGCTGGCCCGCTCGGTGGAGGAGCGCTACACCTCGCTCGGCGGGGTGATCGGCTACCGCTGCCGGGTGGAGCGGATCCTGATCGAGGACGGCCGCGCCGTCGGTGTCGAACTCCGCGACGGAACACGGCACTACGCCGACCACGTGGTCGGCGCCTGTGACGGCCCGACCGTCCTCGACCGGCTCCTCGGGGGCCGCTACTCCAGCCCCGCCACCGACCGGCTGTACGGCGAACTGCTCGACAAGCCCGGCAACCTGTACCCGGCCGTGGTCTCCGCCTTCGTCGGGGTCGACGGCCCGCTGCCGGAGCGGGAGCCGCACAGCACCACGTACCTGCTGGCGCCCGAGGAGGGCGCCCGGCTGCCCGGCTCGCTGCAGAGCAGCCTGGTGGTGCAGTTGCGCTCGGCCTACGCGGAGGGCTTCGCCCCGCCCGGCAAGTCGGTGCTGCACTGCACCTACTTCAGCGACTACCGCTCCTGGAAGGACCTGCGGGTCCGGGACCGCCGGGCCTACCGGGCGCGCAAGCAGGAGGTCGCCGCGTTCGTCCGGGGGTTCCTGGAACGGACGTACCCCGGGCTCGGCCGGCGGATCGAACTGGTCGACGTGGCCTCGCCGGTGACCACCGAGCGGTTCACCGGCAACACCTACGGCAGCATCCTCGCCTGGCAGGCCTTCTCCGAGGCCGAGGACGTCGCCAACCGGCTGGTCAACCGGGACCGGATGCGGCTGCCCGGCCTCGACGGCTTCTCGATGGCCGGGCAGTGGACCGCGCTCGGCGGACTGATCCGGGCCGCCACCAGTGGGCGGTTCGCCGCGCAGTACCTCTGCCGGGAGCTGGGGCGGCCGTTCCGGGCCTGGCCCAGCGAGAGCCGGGAACCCTGGCACACCGGCAAGTGGGGCCGCCTGCCGCGACTCGACCGGGCCACCGTGACACGGCCGCAGGCGGGCGCGGTGGAAGCCGACGTGGAGGCGGAGGCGGCAGGGGCGGGAGCGGCGGACGTGGGAGTGGGAGTGGCGGAGTGAGCGGGACGACGACCGGCGGCACGGCCGCCGGCGGCAGGCAGACCATGGTCATCATCGGCGGCGGGCTCGGCGGCCTGTCCACCGGCTGCTACGCGCAGATGAACGGCTACCGCACCCGGATCCTGGAGATGCACGAGATCCCCGGCGGCTGCTGCACGGGCTGGGACCGCGGCGAGTTCACCTTCGACTGCTGCGTCAGCTGGCTGCTGGGCAGCGGTCCGGGCAACGAGATGCACCGGATCTGGCTCGAACTCGGCGCGCTGCAGGGCAAGCGGATGCGCAACTTCGACGTCTTCAACGTGGTGCGGGCCAGGGACGGCCGGGCGGTCTACTTCTACTCCGACCCGGACCGGCTGGAGGCCCACCTGCTCGAACTGGCCCCGGAGGACGCCCGGCAGATCCGGCAGTTCTGTGCCGGGCTGCGCAAGTTCCGCCTGGCGCTGGCCCGTTACCCCTTCCTCAAGCCGGTCGGACTGATGGGGCGGCGGGAGCGGTGGCGGATGCTCGCCTCCTTCCTGCCGTACGTCAACGTGATCCGGCGCTCGATCACCGTGCTGATGAGCGACTACTCGGCACGGTTCCGCAGCCCGCTGCTGCGCGAGGCGTTCAACTTCGTCCTCTACGAGAAGCACCCCAACTTCCCCGTGCTGCCGACGTACTTCCAGCTCGCCTCGCACGCCGGGCAGTCGGCCGGGGTGCCGGAGGGCGGCTCGCTCGGCCTGGCGCACTCGATCGAGCAGCGCTACCGGCGGCTCGGCGGCGAGATCACGTACAACGCCAAGGCGACCGAGATCCTGGTCGAGCGGGACCGGGCGGTCGGGGTGCGGCTGAGCGACGGCCGGGAGGTGCGGGCGGACATCGTGGTGGCGGCCTGCGACGGCCGGACCACGGTGCTGGACCTGCTCAAGGGCCGCTACCTGAACGACACCTACCGCCGGCTGTACACCACGACCATCACCGAACCCGGCATGGTCTTCCCCGGCTACCTGACCGTGTTCCTCGGCCTGCGCCGGCCCTTCCCGGCCGGCGATCCGTGTACCACCTACCTGCTGGAGGACGACCTCGCCGCCCGGCTCACCGGGATCCGGCACCCCAGCATCAACGTCCAGTTCCGCAGCCGCCACTACCCGGAGCTGTCCCCGGCCGGGACCACCGTGGTCTACGCCAGCTACTTCTGCGACATCGCCCCCTGGCGCGAACTCAGCACCGGACCGGAGCAGACGCCCCGGCTGCGGCGCGGCGAGGAACTGCACACCCTGCCGGTCGGCCGGGGCCGGGAGTACCAGCGGGAGAAGCGCCGGGTGCGGGACGCCGTGATCGAGTTCCTGGACGCCCACCACCCGGGCCTCAAGGACGCGGTGGCGGTCAAGGACGTCTCCACCCCGCTCACCCAGGTCCGCTACACCGGCAACTACGACGGCACGGTGCTGGGCTGGCAGCCCTTCGTGGAGAGCGGGGAGACCCTGGAGGAGGAGATCAAGCGCAACGGCCCGGGGCTGCCCGGTCTGGAGAACTTCTACCTCTCCGGTGTCTGGGCGACCACCGGCGGGCTGATCCGGGCGGCGGCGGCCGGCCGGCACGTCGTCCAGTTCGTCTGCCGGGACGACCACAAGCCGTTCACCGCCGAGGTGGACGACAGCGCGCCGCCGCCCACCCTGCTCATCGACCCGGTCGGACCGGTCGACCGCCAGTTTGGAGTCACCTCGTGAGGATCGAGAGTTGGACCGTCGGGGAGCACGTGGACGGCGTGCCGGACGTCGAGCGGATGTACCGGAAGGCCGTGGAGGAGGTGGACGTCCGCCTCGCCGCGGACGAGATGCTGCTGCGCACCCGGTACGTCTCGGTCGACCCGTACCTGCAGGGCATCGCGCTGGACACCCCGATCGGCGACCACATGGGCGCCGACTCGATCATGGAGGTGCTGGAGGCCGGGCCGGCCGCGCCGTTCGCGGCCGGCGACCTGGTGCAGGGCTTCGGCGGCTGGCGCAGCCACGTGATCAGCAACGGCGCGCCGAGGCTCTGGCAGACCGGCACCTTCCCGATGGTCTTCCCCGCCTTCCGCCGGCTGGACCCCGGCCACTACGACGAGGCGCTGCCGCTCTCCACCGCGCTCGGCGTCCTGGGCGGGCCGGGGATGACGGCCTGGGGGACGGTCGAGAAGTTCCTGGACGTGCGCCCCGGTTCGACCGTGCTGGTCAGCGGGGCCTCCGGGGCCGTGGGTTCGCTGGTCGGGCAGCTGGCCAGGCACCGGGGCGCGCGGGTCCTCGGCACCACGGCGACGCCGGAGAAGGCCGGGCGGCTGTGGGAGCTGGGATTCGACGGGGTGGTGCTGTACCGCGACGGCGACGCCCCGGAGCGGCTGGAGAAGGAGCTGGCCGAACTCGCGCCGGACGGCATCGACCGCTACTTCGACAGCCTCGGCGGGGTGCTGACCGACGTGGTCTTCGGCATGCTCGCGGTCGAGAGCCGGGTAGCGGTCTGCTGGCAGTGGGGGAGCCAGGTCGGCGGCGGCTGGGCGGGCCCGCGGCTGCTGCCGATGATCATGTACCCGCGCACCACGATCCGGGGGATCTTCTCGCTGGAGTGGTTCACCGACGAGAACTGGGCGGCGCTGCGGCGGGACCTCGGCGCGCTGGTCCGGAGCGGGGAGCTGAGGTACCAGCAGACCGTCCACCGGGGCTTCGACAGCATCCCCGCCGCGTACCGCAGCCTCTACGTGGACCGGTCGGCGACCCGGGGGAAGGTGCTGGTCGAGCTCTGAGCGGATGCCCGGGCCCGGATCCGCGTGAGCGCTTCGGCGACTGTTTCGGTGTAGTGGTTGACTAGTGTTCTACTGGACCATAACAATTCAGGGGCAGGCCTCAACGACCGAGGAGACGCCCCGTGATCGAATTCCATGTGGACCGGACGGACGGCCTCCCTGCCTACGCCCAACTCGTGCAGCAGGTACGGGAAGCGCTCAGGCTGGGACTGCTGAAGCCCGGCGACCGCCTGCCCGCCGTCCGGGACGTCGTCGTCTCGTGCACCGTCAACGCCAACACCGTGCTCAAGGCCTACCGGGAGCTGGAACACGGCGGGCTGGTCGAGGCCCGGCAGGGCTCCGGCACCTTCGTCACCGGCTCGCTCGGCGCCGTCGAACCGCACGACATGGCGCGGCTGCGCACCGGACTCGCCCGCTGGGTCTCCGACGCCCGCGAGGCCGGGCTGGAGGACGAGGACGTCAAGGCCCTGGTCACCGCCGTGCTCGCCGCGGAGCCGGCCGCCTCCGAGCGCGACACGCGCCAGGGGGCCGGGGCGTGAGCGCCGCCCTGGAGGCGCGCGGGCTGACCAAGCGGTACCGCGGCGTGACCGCCCTGGACGACTGCAGTTTCACCCTCCCGGCCGGTGGGGTGGTCGCGCTGGTCGGCGCGAACGGCGCGGGCAAGTCCACCCTGTTGGGCATCGCCGGCGGCATGCTCAGACCCACCGCCGGTGAGTGCCGGACGGACGGCCGGGTGGTCCTGCTCTCCCAGGACAAGCCGCTCTACCGCGACTTCAGCGTGGCCGACATGCTGAACTTCGGTCGCCACACCAACCTCGTGTGGGACCAGGCCCGCGCACTCGCCTGGCTGGCGCGGTTCGCCGTCCCGCTGGACCGGCGCTGCGACAAGCTCTCCGGCGGACAGCAGGCGCAGGTCGCGCTCGCCGTCGCGCTCGGCGCCTGCCCGTCGCTGCTCCTGCTGGACGAACCGCTGTCCAACCTCGACCCGGTCGCCCGCAAGGCCGTCGCCGGCGAACTGCTCGCCGAAGTCGCCGAGACCGGGATGACGGTCCTGCTGTCCACCCACGTCGTGGCCGAACTCTCCGGCGTGGGCGACCACTTACTGCTGCTCTCGCACGGCCGCAACATCCTGGACGGCGACGTCGAGGACCTCCTCGCCCAGCACGTGCGGCTGACCGGGCCGCGCAGCGACCGGCCGCCCGTCGAGGGGCAGGTCGTCCACGAGAACCACACCGCCCGGCAGTCCACCTTCGTGGTGCGCACGCTGCTCGGCGCGGCCACCCCGCTGGACGCCCCGGGCTGGAGCGGCCACCCCGTCACGCTGGAGGACATCGTGCTCGGCTACCTCAGGACCTCGCTCGGGGAGACCGGACTGTGAGCGCCCCGGCCTCCACCCCGCCGCCCGCCGCCACACCGCCGCCCGCCGCCACCCGGTCCGTGCCCGCCGCCGGGGGGAACCTGTGGCGCGGCGTCCTCTGGCTCACCTGGCGCCAGCACCGCTGGCAGCTGATCGGCGGCGCCCTCCTCACCGCCGCCATCCTGATCTGGATGGCCGTCAACGCGGCCGACCTGCAGAGCGCGCTCGACCTCTGCCACGGGCCGGACTGCTCCCGGGCCGTCGCCGAGGACCGGCTCGCCCGGATCGGCCACGCCACCGACATCGCCGGCTACCAACTGAACCTCGTGGTCTTCCTGCCCGCGATGCTCGGCATGTTCATCGGGGTGCCGCTGCTGGCCAGGGAGTACGAGCAGCGCACCCTGCTGCTCGCCTGGTCCCAGGACGTCAGCCCGCGGCGCTGGCTGTTCGGCAAGCTCGCCGTGCTCGGCACCGTCGTCGGCGGACTGGCCGCCGCGCTCTCCGCCGAGTGCCTGCACGTCGCCGGGCTCGTCCACCTCGGTGCCCGGCGCAGCCTGTTCGAGGGCACGCTTTTCCAGGCCGGCGGCTGGATGCCGCTCACGCTCGCCCTCGCCTGGGGGATGTTCGGGGTGGCGACGGGGGCGGCGCTGCGCCGGCTGCTGCCCGCGTTCGTGGTGGTGCTCGGTGCCTTCGCCGGGCGCACGACGATGATGGAGCAGCTGCGGCCGCACCTGATGGACCCGGTGACCCGGACGATCTCGCTCGCCGCGGAGCGCGGCGAGGGCGCCGACCCGTTCGCCGCGGTCGCCAACGACCTGGTCCTGGACGGCGGCAAGGCGCCGTTCGTCGACGCCGCCGGGGCCCTCCACCCGTACAGCGAGGTGATGGGTCAGTGGTGCGGAAACATCCCCGACGGGCGGGCCGCCGCCTTCACCTCCTGCCTGCAGCAGCACGGGCTGACCGGGATCCGGCAGAGCCTGCAGCCGGCCGGTCGGCTGGGCACCTTCCACCTGATCGAGAACGGGCTGAACCTCGGGCTGTTCGCGGTGTCCCTGGCCGTGACCTGGTGGCTGGTGCGCCGAGCCCGGACCACGGTGTAGCGCGGCGGGGCGGGCCGGGCCGGGCGGCAGACCGTCACCCGCCCGGCCCGGCCACCCGCCCAGGTGCCGGGCACCCGCTCGGGTCGCGGGGAGCAGCCCGTTCCGAGGGGCCCGGGCGTCGGCTAGTCCGAGATGCCGGCGGCCCGCAAGCGGCGGAGGACGGCGTCCCACTCCGGCGTGACCGGCTCGGTCCGCCGGGTGCCGACCCCGAGGTCCTTGAAGCCGGTGGAGGTCGACAGGCACACCACCGGGCCGTCCGACAGGTCGGGCTCGCCGAGGCTGCGCAGCCCGGCCAGGCCGGCCGCCGCGGACAGCTCGGTCCACAGGCCGGCGCGGGCCAGCTCGTGCTGGGCGTCCGCCAGGCGGTGGTCGTCCACCGTGAGCGCCCGGCCGCCGCTCTCCCGGACCGCGACCACCCCGCGGTAGCCGCTCACCGGGGAGGCGATCGAGTAGGCGTCGCTCGGGCCGACCGTCACGTGGGCGGCGGGCAGGCCCTGTTCGATCGCCCTGGCCAGCGGACCGGAGGCCGCCACCTCGCAGGAGTGGACGCGCGGCACCCGGTCGGTCAGGCCCAGGCGGCGCAGCTCGGCGAATCCCTTCCAGACGCCGAAGAGCAGTTCGCCGTACCCGGTGGGGACGAACACCGCGCTCGGCACGCCGATGTCCTGGAAGATCTCGTACGCGACGGTCTTGTAGCCCTCGGGGCCGAACGCGTGCCCGGTGTGGGTGGTGGTCAGATTGCTGACCGGGTGCAGACCGAGCCGGTCGACCACCTGCCGCAGCAGCGGCCAGCGGGCCTCCCACGGCACCGGGAGCACCACCGCGCCGTAGGCGTTGAGGAAGGCGTCGACGTTCGGCGGGACGTCGGGGCCGGTGAACACGACGCAGGGCAGCCCGGCGCGGGCGGCGTAGGCGGCGGCCGAGGCGCCGTGGTTGCCGGAGGAGGCGACCGCGATGCCGGGAGCGCCGACGCCCACGGCGGCGCTCGTGGTGCACCGGTTCAGCCGGTCCTTGTGGCTCCAGGTGGGGTTGCGCGACTCGTCCTTGACGTACACCCCGGGCTCGATCTCGACCAGCGGCGTGGCGCCCTCGCCCAGGCCCGGCGCGAGCAGCGGCGGCAGCAGCGGGGCCCAGCGCTCCAGGCCGCCGCGCGTCGGGGCGGGGGCGAAGAGGCTTGTCGGGTCGACCTTGTCGTAGGCGTAGTCGACCTCGACGGGGTAGGCGACGTCCTCGGTGCCGGTGCGCGGGCAGCCCGCGGTGAGCGGGGGCCAGAGCGGGTAGTCGAGGCCGGGGTCGCCGAGGGAGCGCTGGCCGGTTGCGAGGGAGTCTGCGGTTGCCATGTAAGCAGCCTAATGGCGTTTCAGGTGCTACCGGGTGGGGTTTGTGATTCCCGTGCGCCTGGGCACACTCACAGGGTCAGCGGAGATCGGACGGAACCGGGGGAGCGATGGACAGCGGCGTGCGGGCAATGGTCGAGGTGGTCGGCGAGGCGCGGCGGCAACTGCGGGAGAACGCCCTCCCGAAGGTCCGGGAGGCCGGACGCGAGCGCATCCCGGAGGCGGAGGAGGCGAAGCTGCTGGGCGCCCTCGCCGGACTGGTGGAGGCCGTGGTGGAACTGGCCGACGCCGCCTCCGACCGGACGACCACGAGAGACAGCGGCACGGTGTACGTCAAGGCCGGGCGCCGGCTGCGGGACCAGGCCCGCTACCTGCGGGACGACGAGCGGCAGGTGGCGGCCCGGGTGGAGCCCGCCGGGTCGGCGAAGGCGCCCTGACCCGGCCGGCGGTGGTCACCGAACGGTGGTCACCGGACGGTGACAGGGCGGGTCACGAGGCGGTGAACAGCAGGGCGACCAGGCGGCCGTCCGCGTCGCGGCCCTCGTAGCAGCCCGCCGACTCGGCGCTGACCGGGAAGGCCAGGACGTTGACGCCGGTGCGCCCGTCCACGGTGACGTCCACCCAGGCGGGCATCCGGCCGGTCCAGTCGGCGGTGGCCAGTTCGGCCTCGACGTGCGCCACGAAGGCGTCGAGGTCCGGGAAGGCGTCCGGGCGCGGGCCGTCGAAGCGCAGGGCGTCCACCGCGCTGCTGTCCCAGAGCAGGGCGAGGTCGGGGCCGAGCGGCTGGTGGTCCTCGATCGCGTCCTCGAACTCGGCCTCGGCTATCGCCTCGGGGTCGGCGAACGGGATGAGCGCCATGGTGACGTGGACCGACTCCCGCCCGCTCTCGGCGTCCGGCCGGCGGACCACGCCGATGTGCACGGGGTGGGTGCCCGCCGGCACGTCCTCGCAGGCCGACCACTCCGACGCGTCGTGGCTGCTGAAGACCAGGGCCGAGGTGACGGTCAGGTCGCCGGCGCGGTGGAACTCCTCCGGGCGCTCGCCGAGGAATTCGTCGATGTGCTCGTCCGCGAGGTCGCGGAGCAGCGTCTCCATGTTCATGAGGGTCATGATGGCAGCCCCCGCCGACAGTTCGACGGGGGCCGCCGGACGGTCCGGTGCCGGTCCGGTGCCGGTCCGGTGACGGATCAGCGTGGTTCAGCGGTGGTTCGGGAACTGCACCACCTGCTGGTAGGTCGGCCGGTTCTGCCAGGTGGTCTTCCCGTCCGTCACGCCGCCCAGCGGGCGCTGGATGATCGTGTCGGCGCACCACTGGTCGCCGGCCGGGCAGTCGGCGTCGCCCGGGTAGACCTGGGCGGCGGTCTGGGCGGCCGCGCGCTTGAGGGTGTCCAGCAGGACGCCCCGGCAGGCGGTGAGGTCGCCCCCGCCGCAGAAGGGGCGGGCCAGCGGGCCCCTCACCTGCTCGCCGAGGACGGACCGCAGGTCCTTGTCCAGGTAGCTCCACCAGCCGTACTGGAACGACGAACCCTTGTGCGGGATGCCCTCGTTGGCGCTCACCGGGCCGCCGCCGGGGCCGGTCTGCCCGCCGGAGGGCGACTCGTTGATCTGCAGGGCGCCGGTCAGGGCGCCGAACAGCTGGTCCCCGAGGCCCGGCCGCATCACGCCCTCGGCGGCCAGCGGCCACCAGGCGTCCATCACCCGGATCGCGGCCGCGTCCGCGTAGGCGTGGCTGCCGGGCGACGTCTCCTTCCGCTGGGCGCCGTCGGCGAGCCAGGCCTCCAGCTGCTGCAGGGCGGTGAGGGTGGCCGGGTCGGTGACGGGCGCGCTGCGCAGCACCCGGATCAGGTCGGGCAGGACGTCCTCGGCCCGGAGGTCGGCCAGGGCGGCGCCCTCCATGGCCTGGGTGAGCGAGACCCGGCCGACCTTGCCGCCGCCCCGCAGCAGTGCCTTCACCCGGTCGTCGAGCAGGTTCCCGCGGTGCACCGAGCCGTTGCCGAAGCCGGCCGGGGTGTAGCCGTCCGCCTGCTTGTTGTTCCAGGAGACGTAGTAGTCCTGGTCGACGGACTGCGGGTGCTCGGCTGGCGGGGTGTACCGGGCGGTGTTGCCGGCGGGGTCGAAGTCCGCCCACTCGTAGGCGGGCCGGGCCAGGACGGGGAGTCCGGCGTCGACCCCCGGGGCGCGCACCGGGTTGCTGCCGGAGTTGTAGTACGCGATGTCGCGGGAGTCGGCGTAGAACCAGTTGAAGGTGTAGTTGATGTCCTGCGCGGCCCGCTGGAAGCTCGCCGCGTCGTGGACCGCGCCCGGGTCGTTGAGCTCCTGGAAACCGATGATGGAGTCGGCCTCGTGACGGTAGGTGGAGCGCAGTGCGGTGAAGGCGACGGGTGCGCCGCCCACCGTGCCGCGGGCGGTGACCAGGCCGTAGTTGGAGCGGTACATCACCAGGGTGTACGAGCCGGCGGCGGTGGAGTCGGCGGTGGTGGGGTTCCACGCGTCCTTGCGTTCCAGGCGGTCGAAGGGCAGGCACTGGCCGTGCCACAGGTACGAGTCGGCGGCGGTGGTGACCGGCGATCCGTCCGTGGTGCAGAGCGGGACGGCGTAGCTGTCCGTGATGTCCTGCCCGGCGGAGGTGGCGCTCCAGGCGTAGTCCTGGCCGCGGCCGAGCTGCACGTAGAAGCTCAGGCCGGCGAAGGCGGCGCCGCGCGCGCTGATCCCGGGGCCCTGGATCTCCTCCAGCATCAGCAGCTGCGGGGCGAAGTAGCCGGTCTGCGGGCCGAACACGGCCACCGGGTGGCCGTCGTCGGTGTGCGCGCCGGACACCAGCAGGGCGTTGGACATGCCGTGCCTGGCGGTGAGCAGGTTGCCCGGGAGCACGCCGTCCGCCGTGGTGGTGGCGGTGTTCGCGGAGCCGGTGGCGTCGTAGACCATCCGCTCGGGCACCACCGAGCCGGGGTCCGGCAGGGCCTCTCCCTGCGGCTGGTCGGGCACGGTGGCGTACGGGAAGCTCTGCCCGTCGTGCAGGGTCCGGACGGCCTCCGGGTCGTCGGCCTCGCGCAGCGACTTCCACAGCGCGTCGCCGGCGTCCTTGCCGTAGCGGGCCTCGGCGGCGGACTTGACCTGGGCGGAGGCCAGTTCGCCGCCGCCGCCGGAGCCGAACAGGGCGCCGACCACGGAGGCCAGCGCGACGAGGTCGGTCAGGGTGAACGGCTCGATCGACCCGGCGTTGGTGATCGGGTCGATGTGCCCGGTCAGGTCGTACTCGCCGGGGAACGTCCGGGCGTCGTAGGACTCCTTGGCGTACCGGTTGATGCCGTCGAGGTAGGCGGTGGCGTCGGCGAGGGCCTGGGTGGCCCGGCCGCCGCGGGCGGCGATGGCGTCGATCTGCTGCTGCAGCTCCGCCTCGGTGTAGGGGGCGGCCTGCCAGAAGCTCTGCTCCAGCTGCCGGTTGGCGGCGGCGCCGCCCGCGAAGCCGGACAGCCGGCCGCGGCCGACGTGGCGGAACAGGTCCATCACCCAGAGCCGGTCCTGGGCGGCGGCGTAGCCCGCGCCGAACTCGGTGCCGTAGCGGGTGGTGCCGGTGATGTGCGGGACGCCGGTGGCCTTGTCGCGCACGATGGTGACGTCGGAGCGGGGGCTGGTGGTGCTGGCGACCTGGTCGGCGGGGACGCCGAAGGAGGCGTCGTTGAAGAAGTCGCGCAGCTTGGCCTCGGTGAGGCCGGGGTAGCCGGCGGCGAGTCCGGCGTAGGGGCCGAGCTGGTCGTCGGTGTGGGCGGGGCGGGTGCCGAACATCCGGTTGAGCAGGATGTCGGCGAGGGTGGCGTTGCCGTTCTCGCCGGGCGGCAGGATGTCGGCGCAGTGGCCGCCGCAGTAGTCGCCGGCGGTGGCGGTCGGCGCGGTGGGGGCGGCGGCCGCGGTGGGGGTGGTGGTGAGGGCGGCGGTGACGAGCAGGGCCGACGCGAGGGCGGCGGCCGCCCCGGATCGGAGTGCGTGTCGGAGGGGGTGGGGGCGTAGGCGCAAGGCGGACTCCTCCGTCGAAGCCACGGGGAGTCGACGGTAGGGGCGCTACTGGCCGGTTGGCTAGTGGCGTGCATGCCATTTTCATTGGTGCGCTGGGGAGTTGACGGGGCGGCGGTGGGGGTGGTGCGGGCGTTCGGGCCGGTCGTCGGCGGTGTCGGCTAGGGTCGGGCGGGTCGGGGAACGGGATCGTTCGCCGGGCGGCAGGACAGGAAGTGAACGGGGGCGCGCAGGCATGGACACGGGTCGGGAGCGGGGCGGGGCGGTGGAGGCCGCGGCCGGGGAGGGCGACGAGGGCGGGGCGGCGAAGGGCTTCGGGCCCAGGGAGTTGCCCGCCGGGCTCACCCACGGACCGAGCCGCGAGCGGCTGGCCGCCGGTGGCCTGCCCCGGGCCTTCGCGCACCTGAACCTGGAGGCGTCCTGGTACGAGCCGTTGCGGACCGCCGCGACCTGGTACGACGGGCTCCGGGACGAGGACGCCGGGGGCCTGGTCGTGCTGGGCGAGGCGGACTACCGCGGCTCGTCCGGGCACGCCCTCGCCGACGTGCTGCTCGACGGGGTCTCCGGTGAGGTGTACCTGGCCTGCGGAGACGACTCAGGAGGCCTGCGCCGGGACCTGCTCGCCGGCAGCCTGGACACCCTGGTCGCCCTGATGATCGAGGTGGAGGCCGTCACGGCCGGCGCCGCCGAGCCGTACGAGCCCGAGGAGGGCGAGGAGTTCGAGCCGCGCGGACCGGGGACGGTCGCCGAGGCCACCAGGGTCTCCCTGGACCGGATGCGGGCCGTCGATCCGGAGCTGTTCCGGCGCACGGACGACCGGCCGGCGCACTGGGAGACCGCGGTGCGGATCCGGGCGCTCGCCTGGGGAGCGCTGCCCGGCGGGCCGGACGACCTGCGGTACGCCCTCGACGCGTCCCTGGTGGAGGAACTCGCGGCGCTCACCGGCGGTACCGTCCGGCGCTTCCGGGAGGACGAACTGCCGGCCGTGCTCGGTCACGCCCCGACCCGCCGGCTGCTCACCGGGACCGGTCTGCCGCTCTCCGGCCGGGGGACGTTCCGGATCGACCCGGCGGGGCCGCTGCTGACCATGGCGGAGACCGTCCCGGACGCCTTCGAGCCCGAGGACGAGGAGGAGGACAGCCGCTACTACCAGGCCGGGTACCTCGCCCTGGCGGACTTCCCGTACGACTTCACCGTCGCGCTGGACGGCGCCACCGGCCGTCTGGAGCTCCCGCCGTGGTTCGACGACGGCGAGCCCGCCGCCTACCTGCACCACGACGTCTCCGTGCTGCTCCACGTGCTCTGGGCGTACGAGCGGCTGCGCGCGGACCGGCGTGACGCGCTGCGCCGGCCCGCCCCGGTGCCCTGGGAGGCCTTCGATCCGCGGGGGCTGCTGGACAGCGCGGCGGAGGAGGCGCTGCGGGCGCTGGATCCGGAGGCCTTCGCCTCCCGCACCCACTTCTGGCCGATCCTGGCCGACGACGGTCACATGGGGGGTCTGCTGGAGTAGCGGCGGGCGGTCAGGCAGGCGGGCAGGTGGTCAGGTGGGCAGGCGGGCAGGTGGGTAGGCAGGCGGGCGGTCAGGGGGTTCGGCGGGCGGGGCGTCCGGCGAGCAGGGCGGCCGCGGTGGCCGCGTCCGTGGCCGGCAGGCGCGGGGCGAGGTCGGCGAGACGGTGCAGGAGGTGCTCCCGGACCGGGCCGGGGGAGGTGGCCACCGAGCCCGCGAGGACGAGCGGTTCGGCGGGCACGGCGGTGGCGCGGGCCAGTGCGGCCAGGTGGTCGGCGGCGGTGCGGGCGATGACGAGGGCGGTGGCGTCCCCGTCGCCGGCCAGCCCGGTGACCAGCGGAGCGAGGTCGGCGAGGCGGCGCGGCGGGCCGTCGTAGGCCCACCGCAGCAGCCGGTCGGGGGTGTCGGCGCCGCAGTGGGCGCGGACGGCGGTGCCGAGCGGGCCGTCCGGGTCGGCGTGGGCGACCCGCACCGCCTCCCGGCCGAGCCAGAACCCGCCGCCCTCGTCGCCGAGCAGCCAGCCGAGCCCGCCGCCGCGCGCGAGCGTGCGGGTGCCGTCGAGGCGGACGCAGACGGTGCCGGTCCCGGCGATCAGGACGGTGCCCCGGCCGTCGGCGACGCCGCCGGCGGCCAGGGCGGGGACGGTGTCCGGGACGAGCCGGACCGGGCAGTGGAGGCCGAGCGCGGCGCGGGCCCGGCGGGCGAAGCCGTCCGGGTCGGGCAGCGCGCGGTACCCGGCGAGGCCGATCAGACAGGCCGCGACCCGGGCCGGGTCGCGGGGCCCGAGCGCGGCCGACACCGCGGCGGCCAGGTGCCCGAGGGTGTCGGCCGGGTCCTGCCCGGCCGGATTGGCCCCGCCGCCCCCGCCCCGGCCGAGCAGGGCGCCGGCGGTGTCGAGGAGGACGGCGCGGGTGTGGCTGCCACCCGCGTCGACGCCGAGGTGCAAGGTGGTCACGGGGCGGCTCCGGCGGGAGGAGGGGCTGGTCGGGGGAACCGGTCGGCGGTCAGCCCGCCGGGTGCAGCGTCAGGTCCGCCGGTCCCTGGGCGAACCGGGTGAAGCGGACCTGGAGGCCGTCCCGCTCGGGGGAGGCGCAGAACGGTCCGGCCGCCGCGGCCACCGCGGGCGGCAGCGGCGCCAGCCGGACCAGGCGCCAGGGGCCGTCGTCGCAGCGGGCGCGGACCGTCACGGCGTCCCCGCTGCGGCTGGCTCTGACGGTGACCTCTCTCCCGTGCCACTCGGGTACGGGGGCCAGCGACCAGTCGGAGACGCCGCGGGTGACGACCGCGCCCAGGTGCGGGAGGCCGTCGCTCATCTCGACCCCGGCCTTGATCCAGGTCTGCGGGTCGACCCGGACCAGCAGGCCCGCCTGGTCGTAGAGGGCGGCGAAGTCAGCGACGAAGGAGACCTCGGTCGCGCTACCCGGCGGGAATCCGGTGAGCAGCGCGTGCCCGTCGTCCCGGACGAAGCCGTAGCTGGTGGTGCGCCAGAAGTCGCTGCGGCCGCGGGCGGTGACCAGGAGGTCGGTGCCGTCGGTGCGGGCGCGCTCGGGCTGGTTGAGCCAGCTGCCCTCGTGCCAGGCGATGTCGCGGGGCGGGTGCATGGGAGGCCTTCCTTCCGGTCTGCCAGCCGATGGCTGCAAATTTTCAGAAAGGTCCATTCAACACCCGCCCGGGTGGGCTTGGTGAGGTTTGTCAGGGCTTCGGCGCGAGACGGATCGGGCTGCTCTCCTCGCGCTCCGGCGCCTCGGCCGCGCGGGCCGCCTCGGCCGGCGGGAACGCGCCGCTGACCGAGCGGGAGAAGTCCAGCCGGCCGCCGCGGACGAGGCCGAACAGGTCCACCACGCCCGATCCGTCGGAGCCGTCGTGGCCGCGGCTCTGCCGGCGCAGGTAGCTGTCCAGGGTGCCGTTGGTGGCGGTCGGGGGCTTGTCGGTGAGGTCGACCAGCGCCAGGCGGCCGAGCTCGCCGAGCGAGGCCATGACCTGCGCGCGTGCGGCGGCGCCCCGGTGAAGTCGAAGGCGGCGGACAGCGGGCGGGGGCGGCGGACGAGCCGTGCGGTTTCGCGCGCGGCTGCCCGGAGGGCGTGTGCAACCCGGCCGACCCGGGGCGGGCGTTCGTGGTGCTGGGTGCCGAAGCGCTCGTGGGATTCCTTGAACTCGCCGCTTCCGTGGCCGAGTCGGACGCGCGGACCCCGAAGTGGACGGCTGAGGTGGTCGGCTGAGGTGGACGGCTGACGGGATGCGGTCCGGGGCGTGGGGCCGGGGTGTGCTCCGGGGGCGTCGTCAGGCCCTCCGGGGGGAGGTGCCGCGCCGTGCGGGCGGCGAGATGCGAACCCGCGCGGTGGCCGGCGCCCGCTCGATGTCGTCCAGCTGGGCCAGGACGGTGGCGCGCAGGTCGTCGTCGTCCTCGAAGTGGTGGTCGTTGAACAGGGTGTAGCCCGTCCACATCAGGTTGGCGCAGACCCGGGCCGGCACCCGGCCGGTCTGGGCGCCCATGCCGACCAGGGCGACCGACCGGATGGAGCCCGGCTCCAGCCGGTTCTGGTGGTGGACCGCCTGGAAGGCGGCGGCGCAGGCCAGTGCGACGTTCAGCGTCTCGCTCACGTTCTGCGAGGAGGTCCGCATCGTCGGGGCCGATATCAGGAACCGCGGGTTGACGGCCCCGGAGGGGACGCAGACCGCGCTGCCGACCGGGAGCGAGCCGGCGTGCCGCTCGCGGATCGCCTTCTGCACCCGCAGCTGGATGCCCGCGCCCAGGTGGCGCTTGATCGCGGCGTCCGTCCCGCCGTCCATCCGGCCGCGGGAGTTGGTGGGGCTGACCCAGGCGTCGGCCTCGGTGGTGAGCAGGGATGCGTGCCGGACCTCGACCCCCGGGGTGTCGGCGAAGGCGGCCCGCCAGGACTCGACCACCGTCGCGTTGAGGTCGGTCAACACCACCTTGAGCGGCGACTGCGCGCGGTTCGTGGTCATGCTGGGGCTCCTGTCGGTGGGGTGCGGTTCCTGCTGACGTCGATGACGCTAGCGCCCGCCACTGACAAACCGTCCGTCCCCGCCGTCGGCCGTCGGGCCGCCGGCCGGGCGGGCCGGATTGTCGGTCCCCGCTGGTAGGACTGTGGTGTCCGCGGGGGAAGCTGACGGACCGTCATCCTCTCCCCGCCTGTCCATCGCCTGCCAACCGCACGGTCCTGACCAGTCGGGCCGCCTCACACTCCTAGGGCACCACCATGAGCGCTGTCGACACCTCCGCCACCCAGCCCGACCCGAACGACCCGCTCGCCCTCGCCGAGCTGTTCGCGGGCGGCGGCGAGCCGTGGCTCCCGCTGCTGAAGCCGGTCATCGAGGCACGGCCCGACGCGGCCTCGTTCATCGGCCCCGGCCGCGGCCCGGACGTCGTCCCGGTCCGCGAGCTGACCTTCCAGGCGCTCAAGCCGCAGGCGCCGCACAAGTGGAAGGTCGTGGTCTTCGGCCAGAACCCGTACCCGCGGCCGGAGAGCGCCACCGGCATCGCGATGTTCGACAACACCTTCCACGACTGGAAGGACAGCAAGTTCGGCCGGGTGGTCAGCATCCGCTGCATCATCAAGGCGGCGGCGATGTGGAAGTACGGCATCCCCAAGAAGACGCCGATCGCCGACGTGCGGGCGCTGCTGAAGGAGCAGGAGACCGTCCAGCCGCCGGAGTGGTTCCAGGCGATGCTCACCCAGGGCGTGCTGCTGCTGAACGCGGCGCTGACCGCCAGCAGCGACGGCGCGATGGGGCCGGACCAGCACACCGCGTTCTGGCGGCCGGTCGCCGAGCGGATCGTCGAGGAGATCCTCCGGGCCAAGCAGCAGGCCGCGCAGGAGGACCGCTACGTGGTCTTCGCGTGGTGGGGAGCGCACGCCCGCAGCCTGAAGAACGTCGTGCTGCGGCTGCAGGAGAAGTACCCGGAGGTCGAGGTCCGGCACATCGACCACGCCAATCCGGCGGCCCAGGGCGACATCTTCTGCGACGGCGAGCACTTCGCGACGGTGAACGCGGCGCTCGCCGCGGTCGGCGCCGAAGAGGTGGACTGGCTGCCAAGCACCGGGTGGAACGCGCAGGCGGCCGCCGTCGGCGGGGCGGACGGCGCCGTCGCCGAGCGGATGGGCGCCTTCATCGCCTCCACCATGGAGCTGCACCAGCTCTATCTGGACCGCCTCGCGAGCGTCAAGGACGAGGGCCTCGTCCTGCCCGCCATCACCGGTGTGTTCGACACCCCGCTGATGGGCTTCCGGGAGGCGGCGGCACCGGTCGCCGAGGTGCTGCGCGGCCTGGACCGGCACGTCGAGCGGTCGCACGACTTCGGCAAGCGGCGGGCGGACGAGGCGGCCGCCGGCCTGTCCGCCGACGAGATCGCCGCGCTGTACCTGTACACCTGCGAGTCCGCGTTCTACCGGGAGATCAACGCCGTCCTGCGCTCGCCCGACCGCGGTCGGCTGGTGCCCTACCTGCCGTACCTGCGGCTGCTGTTCGCGGCGGTGTCGCGGCTGCCCGTCCGCACCGAGCCGCTCTGGCGCGGGGTCTCGCTGGACCTGCGCCGGCAGTATCCGCTCGGCCGGACGGTGACGTGGTGGGGCGTGTCCTCCTGTACGTCCGAACTGGGCGTGGCGAAGGCCTTCCTCGGCAGCCGCGGCAAGCGGACGCTCTTCGAGGTGCGCCCCACCAGGGCCGCGGGCATCCAGAGGTTCTCGGCGTTCACCGGGGAGGAGGAGTTCATCCTGCTGCCCGGCACGCAGCTGGAGGTCACGGACGTGCGGACGGAGCGCGGCGGCCTCTGCACCGTGACGCTGACCGAGCTGGCGGAGGGGCCCCTGGTGTCCTGACCCGGGTGTGGCGGGCGCCCCTCGCCACCCCAAAATGCATAACCAAGTCAGTATCTTTACTGAGTTCAGTTATGCTGGATCCCGAGCGAGCCGGCAACCGGGCAAGCGAGCCCGTGGCGAGGGAAGGGACGCGAACGATGACCTCGGAAGTCCAGCGGGTGGCACCGGAGACCCGGGGCCTCGACGGCGAACTGAAGCGGGAGCGGGCCTACGTCGAGGCCTGCCGGGCGGCGATGGCCCGGCAGGTCGAGGACGCGGGCCACCAGGTCGTCGCCGGGGAGGACGTCTCCGGTGACGGCGCCGGCGCGGAAGCGCTCGGCCGGTACCTGCGCACGCGCGCCAAGCGGATGAAGGAGCTGCCGGAGAGCCCGTCGTTCTTCGGCCGCCTCGATTTCGCCGACACCCCGGAGGCCGGGGACCACCGGCGGCAGCGCTACTACGTGGGCCGTCAGCGGATCTCCGAGGACCCGACCGTGCCGCCCCTGGTGGTCGACTGGCGGGCCCCGGTCTCCCGGGCGTTCTACCAGGCGAGCGCCCGCACCCCGCTCGGGCTCGCGCGGCGCCGCCGGTTCGGCTGGGCGCCGTGGAGCCTCGGCCGACCGGAGGAACTCACCGGCCTGGAGGACGAGCACCTCGACGGGCCGGCCCCGAGCGGGACGGCGGGCAGCGGGACGGCAGGCGGCATCCTCGCCGCCGAGATCGAGCGGCCCCGCACCGGCCCGATGCGGGACATCGTCGCGACCATCCAGCCCGAACAGGACGAGCTGGTGCGCGGCGAGCCGAGCGAGTCCGTCTGCGTGCAGGGCGCTCCCGGCAGCGGCAAGACCGCCGTCGGCCTGCACCGCGCCGCGTACCTGCTCTACAGCTTCCCGCAGCGGATCCGGCGCGGCGGCCTGCTGGTGATCGGCCCCAACCGGACCTTCCTGCGCTACATCGCCGAGGTCCTGCCCGCGCTCGGCGAGGTCGACGTCGTCCAGCGCACCGTCGAGGACCTGGTCGCCACCGTGCCGGTCACCGCCGTGGACGACGAGCGGGCCGCCGCGGTCAAGCAGGACGCGCGGATGGCGACGGTGCTGCGCCGGGCGCTGTACGGGCGGATCCGGACGGCGGGCGCCGAGCCGCTGGTCGTCCCGGACGGCTCCTACCGATGGCGGGTGACGCCGGAGCGGCTCGACCGGATGGTCGCCGAACTGCGCGAACAGGAACCGCCGTACGCGATCGGCCGGGAGAGCGTCCGCACCCGTGTGGTGGCCGCGCTGCAGGACCAGGCCGAGCGGCGGGCGGGCGTGATGCCCGGCGCGTGGCAGCGGAAGGTCGGCCGTTGCAAGCCGGTCGCGGCGTTCCTGGAGGAGGCCTGGCCCAAACTGCGGCCGGAGGCCGTGGTGGCCGCGCTGCTCGGCGACCCCGCGGTGCTCGCCGAGGCTGCCGACGGCGTGCTCGGCCCGGAGGAGCAGACGGCGATCCTCTGGCGTCGGCCGCCGCGGTCGGAGCGGAGCGCGAAGTGGTCCGAGCACGACCTGATGCTGCTGGACGAGGTGGCCGGCCTGATCGAGCGCCCGGCCGGTTTCGGGCACGTCGTCGTGGACGAGGCCCAGGACCTCTCACCGATGCAGTGCCGGGCGATCGCCCGCCGCAGCGCCTTCGGCTCCCTCACCGTCCTCGGCGACCTCGCGCAGGCGACCGCCCCGTGGGCCCCGCGCAGCTGGCCGGAGCAGCTGGCCCACCTGGGCAAGCCGGAGGCCGCCGTCGTGCCGCTGACCACCGGCTTCCGGGTCCCGGCCGCGGTGATGGCACTGGCGAACCGGGTGCTGGGCGCCCTGGACGTGGACGTGCCGCAGGCCGTCTCGCTCCGGCGGGACGGTGAGCTGACGGTGTGCGGGGTCGGCGGGGCGGGCCCGGGCGGCGTCACCGGCCCGGAGGACGCGGCCGGTCCGGGTGGCGCGGCGGGCCTGGGAGGTGCGGTGGGCCTGGGAGGTGCGGTGGTGGCGGCGGTGCGGGCCGCCCTGGAGCGCGAGGGCTCGATCGCGGTGATCGCCGCGGACGGCGCGGTGGCGGCGGCCGTCGAGGTCCTCGGGGCGGCCGGGATCGCGACGGCCTCGGCCGAGCAGGTGGGCACCACGGCCAGGGTGACGGTGCTGCCCGCGTCCCTGGTCAAGGGACTGGAGTACGACCACGTGGTGGTCGTGGAGCCGGCCGCGATCGTCGAGGCCGAGCCGCGCGGCCTGCACCGGCTCTATGTCGTGGTGACCAGGGCGGTCTCCCGGCTGGACATCCTGCACGCCCGGCCGCTGCCCGCACCGCTGGGCGGCTGACCGGGCCCGGCCGTCCGCCGACCGGTCGGGGGGACCGGTCACCAGGGGGTCCGGGGCCGCCGGGACCGCTCACTGCCGGGCGAGCAGCGGCGGCAGGCGCAGCACGGTCAGGGCCGCCGCCGCGGCCGCGAACCCGAGGACCGCGCCCGCCGCGACGTCACCGGGGTAGTGCACGCCGGTGTGCACGCGGGAGTAGCCGACGGCGACCGCCAGCACGCCGAGCGGCACCGCCGCCGGGGGCAGCACCACGCCGACGGCGGTGGCGAAGGCCGTCGCCGACGCCGTGTGCCCGGACGGGAAGGAGGCCGACTCGGGCATCCGCACCTGCCGGGCCACGATCACCCGGGCCCGTTCCCGGTCGGGCCGCCGACGGCGGACCACCCGCTTGCCGAGCAGGTTGGCCGTCACCGAGGCGAGGGCGACGGCGGCGATCCCGACCGCGGCCGCCTGCCGGGGCCGGCCGGGCACGAGGGCGAGCCCCCCGGCGACGGCCAGCGAGATCTTCGAGTGGTCGGCCGTGCGGGACAGCCGCCGCAGCGCCGTGTCCAGGGCCGGTGTGGGGGTGGCGGCGACGGCCGCGTACAGGGCCCCGTCGACGGCCCGGAGGTCGGCGAGCACGCCCGCCGGGGCGGAGTTGTGCTCAGGCACGGCCACGCTCCTCGGTGTCCGGTCCGGGGCCGGGCCCGGAACCACGGTCGGTGTCCTGCGGGCCGCGGCTGAACGCGAGGGTGGCGAGCCGGCGCCAGTCCACCCGCGGCTTGACGGGGACGACGCCCGGGCGGTCGCGCGGCACCACGACGCGCAGCGCTCCGGGGCGCAGCGTGCACACCACCGGCGTGGGCATCCGCAGCGCCTCGCCGTCGACGGCCACCGGGATCTCGGCCTCCTCGGAGGTCACCTCGACCCGGTGCGCGGTCAGCACGGTCAGCCCGGTGGCCTGCGAGCCCCGGACGGCCAGTTCGGCGGCCTGCGCCGCGCCCTCGACCCGGATGGCGGTGACGCCGAGCAGGCCGCTGTCGAGCCGGGAGCGGCGGCCGCCGCTCTCGAGGTCGTCGGGGGAGCCGTACGGGTTGTTGCTGACCAGCAGCGCCTGCTGGGCCGACAGCGTGGGCACCCCGCCGCCGTCGAGGAGGGCGTCGACCCGGCGGACGCCCTCGCCGACCAGCAGGTCCGGCAGGAGGTTCAGTGCGGTGCCCGCCTTGGCGTCGCGGTACTCGGGGCGCTGCACGACGTCGGCGTAGACCCCGAAGGAGACGGTGTTGACGAAGGGGCGGCCGGCGACGTCGCCGAGGTCGATCCGCAGTTCCTCGCCGTCGGTCAGGGCGTCGAGGCAGCGGGCCGGGTCGGCGCGGTCGAGGCCGAGGTCCATGGCGAAGTGGTTGCGGGTGCCGGCGGAGATCACCAGGAACGGCAGTCCGTGCTCGGCGGCGACGGCCGCGACCAGGGCCTGGGTGCCGTCGCCGCCCGCGACGCCGAGCAGGTCGGCGCCTCCGGCGGCGGCCTCGCGGGCGAGCGCGGTGACGTCGGAGTGGACGGCGGGGTCGAGCAGGACCACCCGGGCGCCGAGCCGTTCGGCCCGTTCGACCAGCCCGAAGCGGCCGACCTTCCCGCCGCCGGACTTCGGGTTCATGATGAGCACCGCCCGTTGCGGCCGGGCCGCGGCGGTTCCCGGCTGCGCCCCGCTCGGGCGCGCGCGGCGCAGCGCCACCCGGCCGAGGGCGAGTGCCGCGCCCCCGCAGAGGACCAGCAGTAGCGCTGTCGGCCACAGGTCGTGGTAGGCGAACAGCACGACGATCCCGATCGGCGCGGCGACGGCGAGCAGCGCTCCGACGAGCCGCACGGCGCCGCGGTGGGCCAGGAACCACCAGACGCCGGCCGCCCAGAGCACCAGCCCCAGGAGCCCGATCAGCACCACGGCCAAGCCGCCGTCGCCCAGGACGACCAGCAGCACGACCACGGCGCCGACCGCGGCCAGCAGCGCGAAGCGCGCGAGCACCCGCGCGGTCACGTCCCCGTCGGAGCCGGTCTGCCGCGTCCCGTCGATGTCGTCCTCCCTGAGCCGTGTCCCGGGCGGTCGCTACCCGCGGCCCGGTCCGTGCCAGCAGCCTGCGCACTCCGGCGGTCGGGGGCATCCCGGCCAGGCTGTCCGGGTGAGGCCCGGGGCCGTTCCCACTGCCGCGGGGCCGCGGGGTGCCGGAGGGCGGCTCGGTCAGGCGTGCGGGACGAGGGCGACCGGGCAGTGGACGTGGTGGACGGCCGCGTGGGCGACCGGTCCGAGGTGGGTGCCGAGCAGGGTGCGCCGGAGGCGGCGGCCGACGACGAGCAGACGGGCGGTCGCGGCGGCGTCCACGACGGCGACGGTGGCGCTGCCGCGGATGAGGTCGGCCGTCACGTCCACCTCGGGCCGGCGCTCCCGCCAGGGCTCCAGCAGGTCGGTGAAGCGGGCCTGTTCGGCGGCGGAGAGCTCGTTCTGCACCCCGCCGATGGCGTCGAAGGCCATGTACTCGGTGCCGGACGGCGGGGACCAGACGTGGACGACGCGCAGCGGGGCCGAGCGCCGGGCGGCGGCGTCGAAGGCGAAGGCGAGCACCTCGTCCGTCGGGTGGTCGAGGTCGAGGCCCACCAGGACGGGGCCGGCCGGCTCGTCCGCACCCGTTCGGACCAGCACCACCGGGCAGGCGGCCCGGCGCAGCACCTCCTGGCTCACCGAGCCGACCAGGAAGCCGTGCAGGGCGCCCAGGCCGCGGGAGCCGAGGACGAGCAGGGAGGCCGTCCGCGCGGCGGCCTCCAGCGCGTCGGCCGGGGGGTCGGGCACCTGCGAGGAGGACACCGGGACGTCGACGGTGGTGAGCAGTTCGGCTTCGCGGGCGGCCAGGCGCTCGACCGGGTGGTGCCGCTCGGAGGTGTCCCGCTTCGGCCGGGGCCAGGCGTGCAGGAGGTGCAGGGGGCAGTCGCGGCGCTGCGCCTCGCGGGCGGCCCAGGCGGTGGCGGCGAGGCTCTCGGGCGTGCCGTCGAAGCCGACGACGACGGGGCCGGTCACGGCCTGCTCGCTGCGCCGCGCAGGGAGTCGAGGGCGGCGCCGAGCCGCCGGGCCGCCTCGTCCGCGACCTCGCCCAGTCCGCCGTCCGGTCCGGCCAGCGCGACCAGCGTCTGCGGGTCGACGGCCTCCACCAGGGTGGTGTCGCCGTCGGCGCGGACGACCACGTTGCAGGGCAGCAGCAGCCCGATGCGGCGGTCGGCGTCGAGTGCGCGGTGGGCGAGGGCGGGGTTGCAGGCGCCGAGGATCAGGTAGTCCTCGATCTCGGCGCCGATCTTCTCGTGCAGGGTCGCCCGGACGTCGATGGTGGTGAGGACGCCGAAGCCCTGCTCCTTGAGGGCGGCGGTGACCGCCTCCACCGCCTGTGCGAACGGCCGGTCGAGCCGTACGCCGATCCCGTAGTTCATGGTTCCTCCCGGGGGTCGCGGCCCGGGCCCAGTATCGGCGGCGGCCGGGCCCGCCGCCTCCCGGGCGACCGGACCGAACCAGACCGAACCGAACCGGACCGAACCGAACCGGACCGAACCGGATCGGACCGGACCGGTGCGGCGCGGAGCGGCGGCCGGGGCCGGCTCCGCGGCCTCCAGGAGGGCTTGAGGCGGGCCGGGCACGCTGGCTGCCCCGCGCTGGACGGGTCGGCCGACAGGAGGGCGGGCGTGATCGCTCTGTGGAGGGTGCTGAGGGCTGTGGGCGCGCTGGCGGGGTGGGTGTGGTCGGGGTTGAAGCTGCTCGGCGGCGCGGACATGTACGAGGCCGCGGCGCGTGCCGCCGCGGCCCCGGCGGTGGTGCCGGAGCCGCGGCGGTTGTGCGGGCCCGGGCCGGGGCATCCCGAGCGGCTCTGCCCGGAACTGCCCCTGAGCGCGGTGGAGGTGCGGTTGAGCAGGGAGCTCGGTGGGCTCCCGGGGCCGCCCGGTCGGGGTGAGGAGGCGAGGTACGGGTCGTACGGGCGGTGCTCGAAGTGCGGGTCGTCGAGGTCCAGCCCGCCCAGGTGGTGCGCGCTGGAGCCGACCACGACCACGCGGGCGTGTCCGGCCGCTCGGAGGGCGGGCAGCAGGCGGACGGTCAGCGCGAAGTGGCCGAGGTGGTTGACGCCGAGGTGGGTCTCGAAGCCGTCGTGGGTGCGGCCGGGCGGCAGGCCCATGACGTCGGCGTTGGCGACCAGCAGGTGGACGGGTTCGCGCTGTCGGAGCAGGTCGTCGGCGAACTCCCGGACGGAGCGGAGGGATCCGAGGTCGACCGTCGCGACGGTGACGGCCGGGTTCCCGGTGCCTCTGTCAGGCGTGACACCTGAGGAGATGGAGGCAGTCCGCCCGCGCTTGGAGGCGTTCGCGGCGGAGATGCTCGGTTCGTTGGCGCGTCGGGACCAGCGGGCCAAGGGCGAGCTGTATCTGCGCGGGCTGATGCTGGACGGCAAACGCAAGTCGATGCAGCCGATGGCCGAGCGCCTGGGTGTGGACCACCAGCAGCTGCAGCAGTTCGTCTCCTCCTCCACCTGGGACTACTCCAAGGTCCGTGAGAGGCTGGCATGTTGGGCTGCCTCACATAACTCTCCCGAGGCGTACGCGATCGACGATGTCGGCTTCCCCAAGGACGGCTACGACTCGCCGGGGGTGGCGCGGATGTACTGCGGCGCACTGGGCAAGCAGGGGAACTGCCAGATTGGCGTCAGCGTCAACCTTGTGTCCGACCGTGCCTCCTCGGCCGTCGACTGGCGCCTGTTCCTGCCCGAGAGCTGGGACGACACCAAGCATGGTGAGGACGCGCTTCTGGCCGAGGCGATCCGGCGCCGCCGGGCCAAGGTCGGCGTCCCGGATGCCGCACGGCACCGGGAGAAATGGCGCTTGGCCCTGGACATGCTCGATGAGGTGCGCGGGGGCTGGGAGTTGCCCGATCTGCCGGTCGTCGCGGACGCCGGCTACGGGGACGCCACAGGCTTTCGTGAGGGCCTGACCGAGCGCGGCCTGGCCTTCGTGGTCGCGGTCAAGGCCACCACGAGCGCGTACCCGGGCGACGCGACGCCCGAGCGCCCGCCGTACTCCGGGCAGGGCCGCCCTCCCGTGTCCGCCTACCCCCAGCCGCACACCACCCTGCGCGCCCTGGTCCTGGCCGCCGGGCGCGACAGGGCGAGGACCGTCACCTGGCGCCAGGGCAGCAAAGCCACCAAGCACAACCCGAACGCCGAGATGCGCTCGCAGTTCCTGACCCTGCGTGTCCGCCCGGCCAACCGCACCATCCGCCGCGCCGTCGACGGCTCCCTGCCCGACTGCTGGCTCCTCGCCGAGTGGCCACCCGACTCCGCCGAGCCCACCGACTACTGGCTCTCGACGCTGCCCGCCGACACGCCGCTGCGTGAACCGGTGCGAATCGCCAAGATCAGATGGCGGGTCGAGCACGACTACCGCGAACTCAAAGACGGCCTCGGCCTGGACCACTTCGAGGGCCGCAACTACCTCGGCTGGCACCGCCACGCCACTCTCGCCGCCATCGCCCAGGCCTTCTGCACCATGCTCAGGCTCGACCCAAAAGTCCCTGCGCCGGTCTGACCCTCTACGCGGTCCTCCGCGAACTCCAGGCCCTCCTGGCCACCTGGACCGGCGCCTGCTCGATATGCGGCCAACCCGCCCCAGAACCCGAACCACACCACCGCACCTAACCTCGATCCGGGCGCCTGGCACGTTTACCCGGACTTTCGACCACGCGCCGGAACGAGCGGGGTCCGTGGCCGCGCCAACCTGGACGGCGACTGACCGGCGGCGAGCCCCGGTCAGTCGCGCAGCAGCCGCGCGCGGATGCCCGCGATCACGATGTCCAGCTCCAGGCGGAAGGTAGCGTCGCGCTGCTCCAGGGGGATCAGGGCGGCCTGGCGGGCCTGTTCCTCGAGGGTGTAGCCGTTGACGAAGCTGGTGACCACGTCCGCGCAGAGGTGGGCGGCCGGGGCATCGGCACCGGCCGAGCGCAGGGCGTCGACCAGAGAGCCGAAGTAGGCGACGGCGTTGGGTGGCGGGGCGGTGAAGGAGACCACGAGCCGGGCGCCGTCGCGGTGGGCGAGCATGGTCGCGCGGGCCCGGGTGGCCAGCTCCCGGACCCGGTCGGGCCAGTCCTGCTCGGCGGCGGGGGCGGCGCCCGGGCCGCTGGCGGGCGGCTGTGTGAGCATCTCGCCGATGATCTGGTCGGCCAGCGCGTCCAACAGTGCCGCTTTGCTTGGGTAGTGCCAGTACAGGGCGCCGGCGCGGACGCCGAGCCGCTGTGCCAGGCGACGGGTGGTCAGCTCGTCGAGGCCGGCCTCGTCGAGCAGTTCCATGGCGCCCTGGAGCACATCGGCCTGCCGGAGCGGCATCGGTCCCCCCTTTCGTATCCCTTCCTGCTTCCGGAGCATCTTGCCACTTGAACACTGGACAAGTAACTTGAACAGCGACCAAGTGAACGATGTTCAAGTTGTGGTGTCCACGTTTGGGGGATCGACATGCGTGTTCTGGTGATCGGTGCCGGAATCGGCGGCCTGTGCCTGGCGCAGGGGCTGCGGCAGGCCGGGATCGACGTGCGGATCTACGAGCGCGAGGCGAGCGTGCGGGCCCGGTACCAGGGCTTCCGGATCGGCATCGGCGGCCGGGGACTGGCCGCGCTGCGCGAATGCCTGCCGCAGCGCTTGCACCCCCTGCTGGAGGCCAGCACCGGAGAGCTCTCGGGTGAGCGGCGGGTGGTCGACGAGCAGCTGCGCGAGATCCGCCAACTCGGCGCGCTGCACGGGGGCACGGCCACCGACCGGCACGTCCTGCGGCACCTGCTGCTGACCGGGCTCACCGACCGGATCGAGTTCGGCAAGCGGCTGGTCCGCTACACCGAGCTGATCGACGGCACCGTCCGGGCCGAGTTCGCCGACGGGAGCAGCGCCACCGGCGACCTGCTGGTGGGCGCGGACGGCGGCAACTCCCCCGTGCGCCGGCAACTCCTGCCCGACGCCGAGGTGGTCACCCTCGACGGCAACGGCCTGCTCGGCCGCACACCGCTGACCGACCGGTTCGCCGGCCTGGTCCCGGGCTTCGGCACCGTAGTCCACGGCCCCGAGGTGCAGATGCTGCTCGGCAAGATGGAGTTCCGCCGCCCGCCGCACCTCGCCGCCGCCGAACTGGCCCCCGATGTCGAACTCCCGGAAACCGGAAGCTACCTGCGCTGGGGTGCGTTCCTGCCCGAGTACATCAAGCCGCTGCCCGCAACCTGGCCGGAGATCCGCGACCTGCTGCTGGGCGGCATCGCCAGCTGGCACCCCGACCTGGTGGAGCTGGTACGCCAGTCGGACATCGTGAACAGCTCCGTGCTGACGGTCCGTTACGCGAAGCCAGTGCCGCACTGGGGCACCCGCCAGGTCACCCTGCTCGGCGACGCCATCCATGTCATGCCGCCGAGCGGAGGCATGGGCGCCAACACCGCGTTCCGGGACGCGGCACTGCTCTGCCGCGCGCTCACCGCGGTCGAGCGCGGCGAGGCAGAACTGCTGCCGGCCGTCGAGCGGTACGAGCGCGAGATGCTCGAGTATGGCTTCGCGGCGGTCGCGGAGAGTCTGGAGCAACTGCCGGCCTTCGCCCCGTCGGTCACGGCGGGTGCAGCACCGGCGGGCGGAGCGAGCGCACACTGACGGTTTGCACTGAACCGTGGGCGTCGACGGCGTGCACGCCGGCCGATGGACGCGAACGGGGTGGCCACCGACGGGACGCGGGCGAGGTGAACGGCGGCGGGTGACCGGCACTCCGCGTGGGCGATCGCGTGCCGCTCGATCCACGGCAGGCCGCTCACCGGGCCCGGCCGCCACGGCGTCGCGCCGAAACGGTCGCCGCCGCGGGAGGCGAACAGGGTGGAGACCCCCTGCCCGACCGGCCTACACCCGGGCCGAACTGGTCGCCTTCCCGGAGGCGCGGGCGATCGGCACCCGGCGGTTCTTCGCCGGCAACCTGACCCGTCAGCCCGCCTACGCCCGCTACCGGGTCGCCGGATCGCTGGAGAACAGCGACACCGTCACCGAGCACACCTTCTGGATCGGTGTCCACCCCCGGCTCGGCCTCGAACACGGCGGGCACGATGACGTGGTGGTTTCCCGACAGGCTGGAGATCCCGAGCACGTCCGCGTCCTCCTGCACGGCGGCCCGTACGGCGCCGTCCGGCAGCTGGTTGCCCAGGTCGGGAGTGCTTGCGGATGTCGGGGAGGGCGGGTCGCAACGGTGGGGACGGTACGGGTGCGGCACAGCACAGCACAGCACGGCACGGCACGGCAGCGCGCGCTTCCCGCACGGCAGCGCAGCGCCGTGCGGGAAACGCGGAACGCGCCCCCGCCGAGTGGTTCGGAGGGGGCGCGCCGGCTCACAGGAAGTAGAGGCGGTTCAGCGGGACGGTGTCGGCGGGTTCGGAGTGGAGCGCGGCGCCGTCGAGGGTGACCAGTCCGCTGCGGGCGTTGACGAGGACCTCGCCGAGGCGGTTGTTGCGGACCATGTCGCGGGGGCCGATGCCGCGGGTGCCGCGGACGGCGACGCGCCGGCGCCGGGTCGTCATGGAGTCGTAGGGGCGGTGTTCGGTGCCGGACTCGGCGGCGGCCCGGCTGGTGAAGGCCACCGACAGGTCGGCGGGGGTGGCGCCGTGGCCGCCGAACAGGGGTCCCATGACCAGGGGTTGGCAGGTTTCGGTGGCGGCGTTGGGATCGCCCGTGACGCCGTACGCGGGGAAGCCGGCCTTGAGCACCATCTGCGGCTTGGCCCCGAAGGAGGCGGGGCGCCAGAGCACGATGTCGGCGAGTTTGCCGGGCTCGATCGAGCCGACCTCGTGGGCGAGGCCGTGGGCGATGGCCGGGTTGATGGTGAGCTTGGCGATGTAGCGCAGCACGCGCTCGTTGTCGTCGTCCGGGCCGTCGCCGTCCATCGGGCCGAGTTCGGCCTTCATCTTGCCCGCCACGGCGAAGGTGCGGCGCACGGTCTCGCCGGCGCGGCCCATGCCCTGGGCGTCGGAGGAGGTGATGCCGATGGCCCCGAGGTCGTGCAGGACGTCCTCGGCGCCCATGGTGCCGGCCCGGATGCGGTCGCGGGCCATGGCGGCGTCGCCGGGCAGGTCGGTCTGGAGGGCGTGGACGGAGACGATCATGCCGTAGTGCTCGGCGACCGCGTCCCGGCCGAAGGGGAGCGTGGGGTTGGTGGAGGAGCCGATGACGTTCGGCACGCCGGCCATCTTCAGTACGTTGGGGACGTGTCCGCCGCCGCAGCCCTCGATGTGGAAGGCGTGGATGGTGCGGCCGTCGAGGACGCGCAGGGTGTCCTCGACGGAGAGGCACTCGTTCAACCCGTCGGTGTGCAGGGCGACCTGGACGTCGTGGACCTCGGCGACGGACAGTGCGGTGTCCAGCGCCCGGGTGTGCGCGCCCATGTCCTCGTGCACCTTGAACCCGCAGGCGCCGCCCTCGGCCAGGGCCTCGACCAGCGGGGCCGGATGGGAGGACGAACCGCGGCCCAGGAAGCCGATGTTGACCGGCCAGGCGTCGAAGGCGTTGAAGGCGTGGCGCAGCGCCCAGGGGGAGTTGACGCCGACACCCCAGGCGGGGCCGACCTCCTGGCCGATGATCGTGGTGACGCCGGAGGCCAGCGAGGCCTCCATGATCCGCGGGGACATCAGGTGGACGTGGGTGTCGATGGCGCCGGCGGTGGCGATCAGTCCCTCGCCGGAGACGATGGTGGTGCCGGTGCCGACGACGACGTCCACCCCGTCGAGGGTGTCCGGGTTGCCGGCGCGGCCGATCGCGCTGATCCGGCCCTCCCGGATGCCGATCGAGGTCTTGCGGATGCCCTGGACCGCGTCGATGACGAGGACGTTGCTGATGACGACGTCGCAGGTGTCGCGGACGGCCGCGGCCTTGAGGTGCAGGCCGTCCCGGGCGGTCTTGCCGAAGCCGACCAGGAACTCGTCGCCCGGCGCCTGGGAGTCGGACTCGACGCGGACGACCAGGCCGCTGTCACCGAGCCGGACCCGGTCCCCGGCGCGCGGGCCGTGGACGGCCGTGTACTCGGACGCTTCGATGCTGCTGCTCACGGCTGGTTCTCCTGTCCGTCGTCGACTGCTCCGAGGTAGCCCTGCTCCGCGGCCCGGCGCAGCGCCTCGCGCCGGACCCGGGGCGAGTCCAGCGGGCCGTCGACCAGGCCGGCGAAGCCGATCGCGACCCGCTCGCCGCCGATCGGCACCAGGCCGACCTCGACGGTGGCGCCCGGGTCGAAGCGCACCGAGGAGCCGGCGGGCACCGCGAGGTGCATGCCGTAGGCGGCGGCGCGGTCGAAGGCCAGGCGCGGGTTGGCCTCGAAGAAGTGGAAGTGCGAGGTGACCGAGACCGGTACCTCCGAGGTGTTGCTCACGGCGAGGGTGCGGACGGGCTCCGGCCCGGCCGCGGGGGTGCCGTCGGGCAGCACGGCGCCGGGCGCGGCCTCGCCGAGGGTGCCGCCGCCGAACGGGTCGGCGATCACGGCGAGGCGGGTGCCGTCCTCGAACACGGCCTCGACGTGGATCTCGGTGACGAGGTCCGCCACGCCGGGCAGGATGTCGTCGGCGGCCAGGACGGACCGGCCGCGCGCGACGGCCTCGGCCAGGCGCAGCCCGTCGCGGGCGGCCTCGCAGACGGTGTCCGAGATGAGCGCGGTGGCCTCGGGGACGTTGAGCCGCAGGCCGCGGGCCCGGCGGGCGCGGGCGAGTTCGGCGGCTGTGAAGATCAGCAGCCGGTCGCGTTCGGTGGGGGTCAGCTGCACGGGGGGTCCCTTCTCCCTCGGTGCGGGGCGGTGGGGGTCAGCCGGCGGGCTGGTCGTGGGTGGAGCAGTGGATGCCGCCGCCGCCGGAGGCGATGGTGTCGATCTGCACGGGGACGATCTCCCGGTCGGGGAACTGGTCCCGGAAGATCTCCTGGGCGTGGCCGTCGGCCCGGGCATCGCCGAACAGCGGCAGGTAGACGCCCTTGTTGCCGATGTGGAAGTTCATGTAGGACGAGACGAAGGAGTCGCCGCGGCCGGTGATCCGGTCCGGGTCCGGCTGGCTGATCTCGATCACCTTGAGCTTCTTGCCGGTGGCGTCGGTGGCCTCGGCGAGGACGGCGCGGGCCTGGTCGGCGGAGCGGGACCAGACGTCCGGCGGGGTGCCGGGGAAGGCGCGGTCCAGGAAGACGACGCCAGGGGCGGCGAAGCGGGCGAGGCAGTCGACGTGGGCGTCGGTGATGTCCTTGCCCTTGACGCCGGCGAGCCAGATCACCTTGGTGACGCCGAGGGCCTTCCTGAGTTCCGACTCGACCTGGTCGCGGCTGCGGCCGAGGTTGCGGTTGTCGTTGACGACGGAGCTCTCGGTGACCATCAGGGTGCCCTGGCCGTCGGTCTCGAAGGAACCGCCCTCGGCGGTGATCGGGGTCTCCAGCCGCTCGATGCCGTACTTCTCCAGGACCGCGTGGGCGATCCGGGCGTCGTTGGTGTGCTCCTGCTTGCCGCCCCAGCCGCTGAAGTTGAAGTCGACGCCCTTGACCTTGCCGCCTTCCTCGACGAACACCGGCACGGTGTCGCGGGCCCACAGGTCGTCCACAGGGACGGAGAGCAGTTCGACGTCCGAGCCGCAGGCGTTGCGGGCCGAACCCTCCTGGCCGGGGCGCACGAGCATGACCACCGGTTCGCGCCCGCCGATGGCCCGGGCGACGGAGGCGATGTCCTTGCGGACGGCGCCGAGCTGCTCGCCCCAGACGTTCTCGGAGGCGGGCCAGGCCATGAAGGTCCGCTCGTGCTTCTCCCACTCGCCGCCGAGCCGTCGCCCGGTGGCGGCGGGGGCGGGTGCCGGGGGCTGCGCGGGCGTTTCCGCGGGCGGCCGGCCGGTGGCGGTGGAGGACGGGGTCGCGGGGTCGGCCGGGTCGTCGCCGGAGGCCGCGCAGGCGCTCGCGCCGAGGGCGATCACGCCGGCACCCGCGAGGGAGCGCAGCACCGTGCGGCGGGCGAGGGGGGACTGGGACACGCTGTACTCCGGTGGGGCTGGGGGTGGATCCGGTCCGGCGGAGAGGGCGGGGCTCCGGGGAGCGGCCCGTGTGGCGCCGATGGGCGGCGGACGGGGGCGTTCTGGTGGACGCGGTCGTCCGGCCACGCCGTCCCTGAACTCTCGCATTGACTGAAAAATCAGTCAAGCTTTACGGTGAAGCCACCCAACCACCCCGAGACGACCCGGGCCGCCGAGCGCGCGGCCCGGGTCACGACGATGAAAGGCCGGGTGAGGCGGCGATGCTGCGCAATGGTCTGGAACCCTGGCACCTGCTGGTGATGGTGGCCGTCCTGGTGCTGCTGTTCGGCTCCAAGAAACTGCCCGAGATGGCACGCGGACTGGGGAAGTCGATGCGCATCCTGAAGTCCGAGACGGCGGCCATGCGGGAGGACGGTCAGCCCGTCGCCGCGACGGCGGAGCCGGCTGCCGGGCCGGCGAAGGGACTGGCGAACGAGCCGGCGGGCGACCCGGTCAAGGCGCAGGCGGGCGACCCGGCGAAAGGGCCGGTCCGACCGGACGGGCCGCCGGTCCGGTCGAGCTGAGCACCCAGTGACCAGGAAGCCGACCGTCCAGAGCATCGGGGTCTCGAAGCTCAGCGAGCCCTTCCACATGGTGCCGACCCAGTTGAAGAACTTCACACCGGT